>NZ_JAJKHN010000027.1:0-76647 GCF_020982715.1 Bacteroides sp. 1_1_30 | reverse complement strand
TTATAGATTTCTATTAGATAAGAGTAACTTTAGTATTAGAAGGAAAGAACTTTGCAATAGGAAGATAATAACTTATCTATTAATAGATGAGAGCAAAGCTGCACTGGAATCAGAATTAAGGAGTCTGGAAGAGAACCATGAGTATAAATACAAGAGTTTTATTCCCGGGTTTATGCTAATCAAAGTAAATGTTTCATTCACTTTGAACTCCTTTTTATTACTAAATACTATCTTTGCTTATCACTTGTATAAAAAACGAATCGCACTATGATTAACAAAATTATATGGATTATTGGGATTGTATGGATTGGGAATATTCAAAATGGAGTGCAAGCGCAACGACGTAACTTTATTCATCCCGGAATCACCTATACCCAAGGTGATTTAGACCGGATGAAAGCTATGGTCAAGGCGAAACATGAGCCTTATTATTCTACTTTTCTGAAATTAAAGGAATCTCCCTATTCTTCACTCAATACGCAAGTTATCAATCGGGGAAAACAAATCAGAGAAGGATGTTTTAATGCTACTATCGGAGTAGATGGCAGGCGGGCACATGATTTAGCATTGCTTTGGCATCTGACGGGCGATGAGGCTTATGCCCGTAAAGCGGTCGAATATCTGAATGCTAATTCTTATTATACCAATACAAGTAGTCGTGGAACAGGACCATTAGATAACGGAAAGATTTACCTTTTAATTGATGCCGCCGAATTAATGCGTGATTATTCCGGTTGGAAAGTAGAAGACCAGCAACGTTTTAAAAATATGTTGGTCTATCCTGGATATAGCAATACGGAAGATTTCTCTTCCAAATATGCAAATTACTGGGATGATTCAAAGAACGGAGTTACATTCTATTGGAATATTTTTAATTTCGATGCCGCAAGGTTTGGTAATCAAGGACTTTTCGCTGCTCGTGGAATGATGGCAATGGGGATTTACTTAGATAACGAAGTAATGTATGACCGTGCTTACCGTTATTTATTGGGAATGAAGCATCGACCGGATGATTTACCTTATCCTTCAGGACCGACGGTCACTAGCAAAGAACCGATTAAGAAATCACCAACCATGCTTGATTATAAATTGGAAGGAAGAGAAAACAAGATTTCAGATTATGGATACGATGAACAGCTACAGTATTATATCTATCCAAACGGTCAATGTCAGGAGTCGAGTCGCGACCAGGGACATGTATTGGCAGGTATCCACAATTATGTAGCTATCGCAGAAATGGCATGGAATCAGGGAGATTCTTTGTATAATTGTCTCAATAACCGTTTGCTTCTTGGTTTGGAATGGAACTATCGTTATAACCTCTCTAAAGTCCAGACCTATGAAGAGCAAAAAGAGCCTTGGGAACCGACAAGTTATAGTAAGAATTCAAATGAAGTTACCTTTGAGAACGGAAAATTTCTCCAGATAAAAAGCCGTAGTGGACGTTGGGAATCCGTAGCCGTATCTCCTCACGGACGTGGAGACGTAGCAGGTAGTGGCGGAACTCGTGAAATGGCATTGGCGCATTATGCAGTACGTGCTGGATTGCCGGAGAACAACTATACCTGGTTGAAACGTTACCGTGATTATATGATAGAACATCACGGTTGCGAAAACTGGGGGATAGCACCCAACTGGTTTTATGAATGGACTGGCTGGGGAACATTGACCAAGCGATTGACTCCCTGGATGGCAGGCGATCCCGTTTCTTTCTCTACGGGAAAGCGTGTATCAGGAATTCATTTGCTACCTTGTGAAATATCGGCTGCCGATTACGATTATTATTGTCTTGCGGAAGATCCCGAAGGGCATACCTATCACAATGTAGGAAAGAAACGTGGCAACGAATACAGACCTGACGGAGCAGTAGAGCTACGAAAAGAAGAAGATAATTACGTCGTTACCCAAATAGAAGATGGAGAATGGATGAATTATACTGTAAGTATTCCTACCGATGGAGATTATACCGTTTATCTTGTTTATCAATCAAAAGGAAATTCTTTATTGTCCGTAGCTTCTGATTCAGAAGTAAAGACAGAACCCATGCAATTACCCAGTTCTATACAATGGACGGAAAGAGAAATAGGAAAACTCACTCTTCCCGCAGGAGCTTGTGTACTTCGTTTACAGATAGAGCAAGCCGGAGATAAACTCGAAATTCAGAAAATAATAGTAAAGTAGGATAAGGGGATTTGATTCTTCGTTCGTACTTAATAATAGTACTACAAAAAAAGATGGCCATGAAAATTCGAATATGTTTGTTAATCATACTAATGGGATTATTGTATCCGGGTTATATTAGCTCGCAAGAATCCCCTTATGTATTCCGCCAGATTGGAGTTGTCGAAGGATTACCGGATAACTATGTAAAAAGCGTTTTCCCCATTCCCGACGGACGTATCGGTGTGCGAAGTACTGTGTTATTAAGCCTGTATGATGGTGCGAACTATTCAAATTTCCCTTTCAATATTCATGGCGAATATTCGATAGCATATAACCATATTATTCCCGAACAATATATTGATGCCGACAAACGTTTGTGGATGAAAGAACGCAAGAGCCTACGCGTCTTCGATTTGACTACCGAACAGTACATCTATAACGTAGATTCTTTATTTCAACAATTCGGCTTAAAGGATAAAGTGGCGGACCTGATTATTGATTCAGAGAAACATTGTTGGTTTCTGACGCCGGGTTCCTCTGTCTATATGTACGATGCAGAGACAAAGTCAATCGAACAGGTTTGCAGGAATGATGAGTTTATGGAATACTATGGAGGATTACTCGGAGTAGAAAGTCATGGAAAATACAGTTGGATGGTTCATCAGAAAGGGGCTATCCGTTGCTACGATTTGGAAAAGAAACGTTTCGTGCATCAACTTGATTTCCTGAAAGACCAACTGAAACCGGATGACCGTGTGGTTTTGAAGATACTCGATAATGGTGACTTTTGGTTGATGTGGGATCGTGGAGTAGGCTATTATGATGTCTATAATAAAAAATGGAACCAAATTTCAGGTATCCAACTCGGACACTATTCATGGTTTACTTCTATGGATGTGGATAAAGGTGGAAATGCATGGGTAGGAACCGTTATTGATGGATTCTATATCATTGATATGCACAATTTCTCTGTAACCCGGACACTGGATATTCCTTTATTATCAGGTAATACAGTACGAAACGGTATTCAAAGCATCTATTGCGACCGGGAAAATAATTCCGTTTGGATAGGACTTTATAATCAGGGAATGTGTTATTATCATCCCAGCATGAATAAAATAGTGCTGTACAATAAGAAGATGATAAATGGCGACTGGAAAGGAGAGGAAATCCGTTGTATGCTCGAAACATCTAAAGGAGAAATTCTGATGGGTACTACGCAGGGTGTCTATCGCTATGAACCGGAGACTAAAAGCATGAACAGATTCTATCATGAATTCAGTCAGAAGAATTGCCGTGTACTTTATGAGGATAGCAAGAAGCGTGTTTGGGTCGGAACATACCACGATGGGCTCTACTGCATAGATCATGGAAAGGTACAATCTTACGATTATCCCGATACGGATTATCAGAATGAATTGGATTTCAGTAATATCCGTGTCATGGTCGAAGATTCTTCCGGTCGATTGTGGGTAAGTATATATGGGGGTGTAGGATTATTTAATCCTGAAAACGGGCAAATAAACTTATTGTCCGAACAGTTTCCCGAACTCAAAAAATACAAAGTAGCGAATGCATTGGCCATAGATAATCAATCCCGGTTGGTCGTAGGCAGTGATAACGGACTCTACATTTACGATCCTGCAACGAATAAAATATGGATACCGGAGGAAGATGGCCAGGCTAATTCTATATTCAATCAGGGAAGTATCAAGTATAATCAGATACTCAAAGACCATGAGGGAACTTTATGGTTTGCTACACAATATGGCTTGAGCGTTTTGACTTACAATGGGCAAAGCTACACATTAGGGAAAGAAGAAGGTCTGTCTAAAGCTATCCTGAACGTAGTGGAAGATAAGAACCATGATATATGGATTTCGACAGTCACTTCTATTTATAAGATAAAAGTAGACAGAAGAGCAGATAAATACAGCTTTCATGTAATCAGCTGTCTGTCGGAAGATGAAATCCGTCAGGATGATTTATATAGTTTCCCTTCGTTAATGACCAGGGACAATCAGCTTTTCCTGGGGCTGATGAACGGCTTTATCGCTTTCTCACCAGAAAACATGATAGATAATCAGTGCCTCAATCGTCCTCTGTTTACCTCATTCCGCTTGTTTAATGTTCCGGTTGTTTCGGGCGAAACATATAACGGACGTGTCTTATTTGATAAAGCATTAAGTTATTCGGGCGAAGTACAATTAAAATATGATGAGAACTATATTACACTTGAGTTCTCCGGTCTGAACTTCCCTAATCCTTCTCAAACCTCTTTCCGTTACCAACTGGAAGGATTTGACAAAGAATGGACGGAAACCCTTTTTGAGAATGGACAAGGACGTGTGGTCTATAATAATCTCCCTTCGGGCGAATACATTTTCCGTGTGTCCGCTGCCGGAAACGACCGGATATGGGGACCGGAGTCTGCATTCAAAATTGTAATTCATCCCCCGTTCTGGGATACACTGGCCGCTCGTTTTTTCTATGCAATTTTAGTTATTCTCTTAATCTTCGGGTTGATCTACGTAATAAACCGCCGCAACCGGCAGAAGATGATTCGTATGCAAGAAGAGGAAGCGTTGAAGCAGAAAGAAGAACTGGATCAGATGAAATTCCGCTTCTTCACAAATATAAGCCATGAACTCCGCACTCCGCTGACATTGATTATCACGCCATTAGACATGGTGATACGTCGATTGACAGACGATGCGATGAAAAAACAACTGAATACCATCTATAAGAATGCTCAAAACCTATTGTCATTGGTGAATCAGCTACTCGATTTCCGCAAACTGGAAATGAAAGGAGAGAGGTTGCATCTGATGAACGGCGATATGGAGGAATTTATTGTTTCTGCCTATAACAACTTCATGCCAATGGCAGTAGAGAAGCACCTTAACTTTGTGAACCAATCGGAACATAGAGCGCTTTATATGTTCTTCGACCGGGATAAGGTACATAAGATTGTGAATAATCTTTTGTCCAATGCCTTCAAATATACGCCGGAAGGCGGGACGGTCGACTTACTGCTTGCAACAGAAGAAATAGAAGGAAGAAACTACGTGAGAATATCCGTATCCGACACTGGAATCGGAATATCCGAATCAGACCTTCCTTATATCTTCGACCGTTTCTATCAGGTAGGAAATGAAGGAGACGAAAAAATAGGTAGTGGCATCGGACTTCATTTGGTAAGGGAATATGTAAATATACATGGTGGCCGTATTAAAGTGGACAGCCGGATAGATCGTGGATCAGTATTCACCGTTTGGTTGCCGATGGACCTGAAACCGGAACCGGACGAACTGCCGGAAGAAATCATCGGAACGGAAGCATCAGATGTTAAAGAGAAAGAAACCACTACATCTACAGTCGATGATAACCTGAAGAAACTGTTGTTAGTGGAGGACAATCAGGAATTCCGTACTTTCCTGAAAGAACAGCTGGAAGATTTCTATCAGATTATTGAAGCGGCAGACGGCGAGGAAGGAGAGCGGAAAGCGATAGAGGAAAACCCGAACTTGATTATCAGTGACATCATGATGCCAAAAGTAGACGGTATCGAGCTTTGCCGTCGGATCAAGACGAACGTGCAGACATCCCATATACCTGTGATATTATTGACAGCCCGTACTGCCGATGACATCAAGATTAACAGCTATGAAGTAGGAGCAGACTCTTATATGTCGAAACCTTTCAACTTTGATATGCTGATGGTACGCATTGAAAAGCTGATAGAGCAGCAGGAAAAGAGAAAACAAGAATTCCGTAAGAACATAGAAGTAAATCCGAGTGCTATCACCATTACTTCAGTAGACGAGCAGCTCATACAGAAGTGTCTGGAATACATAGAAAAGAACATGGATAATCCGGAATATGGCGTAGAAGAATTGAGTGGCGATCTGGGGATGGTGCGTATGAGCCTTTACCGTAAGTTACAATCCATCACCGGACACACACCGACAGACTTTATTCGCAGCATCCGTTTGAAACGGGCGGCACAATTATTACAAGGAAGTCAGTTGCCGATTGTTGAAATAGCGAACCGGGTAGGATTCAGTTCACCCAGCTATTTCTCGAAGTGTTTTAGAGAAATGTTCGGTATGCTTCCCAAGCAATATGCCGAGGAATCGGGAAGAAAAGAATGACATTGTGCCTGTGTTTGTAGTTTAATTATTACATTTGCGCTGAATAAGTGAGATAATTGTAAGTTCTTGTTCACATTGGGGCAGAAGAAGTTTTATTTTATAATATATGTTGATATGAAAGTATTAGTTTTAATTTCATTGGTAGGAGGTTTGATGTTATCCTCTTGCGGAGGTAGCAGTTCAAAAAATAATGCAAATGTTAAGGAGGTAAATCCTGCAGATACCATCTATTTGGGAGACTTACGTGAAAAATTTGCAAATGATAGTGTTTTCTTTAAAATAGTGGCACCGGATTTGATGTTGATGGATTATCAGTATCTTTGGGCCGTAACAGAATCGGAAGCAGTAGAGAAAGGACTGACAAAAGAATACTATAAACGTGTGAAGAAAGAAATCACCGATACGAATGAAGCGATCAAAAGAGGTGTGATGAAAGGTGCGAACGTAAAACGTATACCGGATTTCCAGGCATCACAGGAAAATAAATAATGAATCCTTCCGGATGAAAGCTTTCATCCATGCAAATATAAGAACAGGGGAGTCGTCAAATGTAACGACCTCCCCTTTTTTATTGGTGTGACGGTTAGATTTATCCCGATGAAATGGGAAGTTTTTGCAAAAATACACGCTTGTTACGATAGTTTTGTTATCTGTTACTTTTGTGATATTTGAATTTGAAACTTGTTCCTACTTTTGTATCATCGTTAAACGGATAAATTTAATGCCATGAATAAACAGCAGACTACATTTGACGACTTCTTCTCCGAATGCTACCTTAAATATAGGGAGTATATCAAAAATTATATCGCTATCCGCATTTGCCATCCGCACGAAGCGGAAGATCTGGCACAGGATGTCTTTGTCCGCTTATGGGAACACAGGGCATTCGTGAATAAAGACACTGTCTGGTCTTTGCTCTTCACCATCGCCCGCAATATCGTAACGGACAAGATACGTCGTTATTATAAGCAGGAAGATTTCGTCGCCTACGTATATAATAGGATGGAAGACACCAGTCGGAATACCACAGAAGATACCATTCATTTTCGTGAACTAAAGAAGATGCACGACCAGGTAATGGAAACTCTTCCTGTCAAACGCCGTCAGATTTATGAACTTAGTTTCAATCATGAACTCTCTTGTCCTGCCATTGCAGGAAAGCTGTCCTTATCTCCCCGTACAGTAGAATGTCAATTATTACTGGCTCGTAAAACGGTTCGTACTTATTTGAAAAATGAATTCTCCAAAGTCGGTTAGATACCAGATTCGGAAAAACACATATTAACTTTAACAATTTAATAGTATTATGGAAATTAAATCCAAATTCTTATGTTCAAAAGGAGTCGCATTGGCTTTCGCCATGCTGCTGGGTGGTTCGCCCGGTGTATTGCTCTATGCAAATGATTCTGTAGAAGAGAGTTTGATGGTAGCCCAGGCAGGGCGTACCATCAAAGGACTTGTTACGGACGCGAATGGTGAACCGCTGATTGGTTGTAATGTGGTGGTCGTAGGAAGCAATGCAGGGGTAATTACCGATATTGACGGTCGGTTCGCGCTGAATGTTCCTGCGGATGCAAAACAAATTAGAATTACTTATATCGGGTATGCAGATCAGATTGTCAATTTGAATGGGCGGTCAGATTTCAAGGTTGTGTTGAAAGAAGATAATAATGCATTGGACGAAGTGGTGGTAGTAGGTTATGGTACGCAGAAAAAAGCGACGTTGACAGGGGCGGTAGAACAAATTGGTAGCCAGGTATTGGAAAGTCGTGCCATTACCAATGTCGGTGCTGCTTTGCAAGGAGCTACTCCGGGATTGGTGGTCACTCGTTCTTCTTCACGTCCGGGTAATGAAGGATTAAATTTTCAGATTCGTGGTTTGACATCTGTCAATGGCGGTAGTCCGTTGATTATTGTGGATGGAGTACCCGTATTGAATTCAGAGTCATTTCAAAATCTAAATTCGGATGATATTGAGAATATTAGTGTATTGAAAGACGGTTCAGCTTCCATTTACGGTGCAAAAGCAGCTAATGGTGTTATATTGGTAACTACCAAAAAAGGTAAAGGCAAGACAACGGTAGATTATGGCTTCAATATGCGTTTCACTACCAATGGTATTATGGCTTTTTCTCCCAGTATGCAGGAATATGCCACCATGTGGTTGGAAGCCAATAAAGAAATGCCGGAACATGACTGGTGGGGCTGGGGAGAAGAAAACCTGAAAAAGATGGCTCAAGGCATTGAAGGAATTTACGAGTCGACTGTAGCCGATTGGGGTACAATGTTTGTGGGCAATGCCAATCGCTTGGATGAATTGTTTGCCCGTCGTTATTCTTATCAGCATAATTTGAGTGTAGCAGGTTCTACGGATAAATCTGATTACCGTATTTCTTTGGCTTATGCTGATAATCAAGCCAATTTGGCCACTGCCTATGACGGGCAGAAACAGTTGAACTTGCGTTTGAATTATGGAATCAAATTGACTGATTGGTTCAAATTGGAAACTTCGGCAAGTATGATTAAAACAAATACTGAAACACCGACACATGGTATCGACCGTACACTTTACGGAAATGATGCTCCGTTTTTTCCGGCTAAGAATCCCTATGGACAATGGTATGCCAACTTTGGTAATGTGGGCGACCGCAATGCGGCGGCAGCTACAACAGATGGAGGACGTGACGAGAGGGAAAAACTGACTACCCGTGTCGATTTCAAAGCATTGGTGGATATTTGGAAAGGAATCACTTTCGAGGGTACTGCTTCCTTTCAAAATGAGGAATACCGTAGAGAACGCTATTCGCTTCCGGTACAGTGTTACAATTGGTTCGGCGAGCAGACGGCGAAGTTAGTATATGAAACAACACAAACCCTTAGTACTCCGCAAGATGTGATGAACTTTAAAGATTCTCATCAGCCGGGATATTTGGTACAGGCAAATAATGCCCGGTATCAGTACTATTCAGGGTTATTGAAATATAAGCGTACATTTGCCGAAGTACATAATATAGATGCTATGTTCGGTATCAGTGCCGAGAAGTGGGTAAATAAAAAAGTCGTTACCGCCCGTGAGAAGTTTGAGGATGCCGGAATTTACGATTTGAATTTGGCTACGGGTACACAGGGTAACGGTGGAGGAAAGACTCATAATGGTACCTATTCATATATTGCCCGTTTGAATTATAACTATGCGGAAAAATATATGGTTGAATTGATGGGGCGTCGTGACGGAAATTCCAAGTTTGCTCCCGGTTATCGTTTTAAGAGCTTCGGTTCCGTTTCTTTGGGCTGGGCGTTCTCGGAAGAACAATTTGTAGAATTTTTAAAACCTGTTCTTTCTTTTGGTAAGTTGCGTTTAAGTTACGGTAGTTCGGGTAATGATGTCGGGCTGGGTGATTACGATTATGTGTCTACTGTCTCTCTTGGAACAGCCGGTTTTGGAACTATACCTGCTAATCAAGTATCTTCAGGTTTTGGCGGTTTAATTTCTTATGACCGTACTTGGGAGAAAGTTTCACAGAAAAACTTTGGTATCGATCTTAACTTTTTCGATAATCGTTTGAAAGCTACATTCGATTATTTTATAAAAGATAATACCGGTATGTTGGTAAATGTCACATATCCGGGTGTTTTAGGAGGTAAAGCTCCTAAAACGAATAGTGGTCATTTGAATGTAAAAGGTTGGGAGTTCACTATTGGATGGCGCGATCAGATTAAAGACTTTTCTTACTATGCCAACTTTAATATTGGTGATACAAAGAGTCTGTTGAAAGAGATGGAAGGAGCAGATTCTTATGGGGCTGGTTGGAATGCAGCCGTGAATGGGTATCCTTTGAATTCGTACTTCCTTTATCGTACAGATGGTTACTTTAAAGATCAGGCAGAAGTAGACCGCTATTATGCACTCTATGGAGAGGGTAAAGAAGATCTGACTGGTGTAGGAGCAGGAAGTGCAAGCCGGTTGCGTCCGGGTGATACCAAACGTTTGGATTTGAATGGTGATTATAAGATTTCCGGTGCAGGGAATGAGAATAGCGATTTGCAATATCTCGGTGACTCCAATCCACATTTTGTTTTCGGTTTCACATTGGGAGGATCATGGAAAGGTTTTGATGTGAACGCGATGTTCCAAGGTGTCGGTAAGCAGTATGTTATCCGTAATGACTGGATGGCTTATCCTTTTCAAACACGTACTGCCAATCAGAATCCGACATATTTGGGCAAAACATGGACAGAGAGCAATCCGAATGCGGAATTCCCTCGTCTGACTACTAATGCGAATCTTGCACGCTGGAATTATCAGAATAACGACTTTATGATGCAGAATAACCGCTATATCCGTTTGAAAACATTAATAGTCGGCTACACATTGCCGCAGATTTGGACGCGCAAGGTGAAACTGGAAAAAGTGCGTGTTTACTTCTCTGGTAATGATTTATGGGAAGCTACCAGTATTCGAGACGGTTTCGACCCGGAAATGGGAGCAGCCTCCAACAACAGTGGATACCCGTTTGCACGTACTTGGTCGTTCGGTCTGAACATCACTTTATAGTAGCTATGGAAAATTAAATACAGAACAGAAGATATGAAAAAGATAACGAACTATATATTAATTTGTACCTGCGCATTGGGATTTTCTTCATGCGTGAATACGTTCCTTGATTTGGAACCCCTAGATGCCAAGACAGATGTGATTTATTTCAAGACACCGGAACATTTCCGTGAATATGCTAACGGGCTTTACGGGCAATTATTGGGATGGCAGTCTTCTTATGGAAGTATATTCGATCACATGGATGCGGCATCCGATCTTTCTACTTGTTTCAGATATTCGTATGGTGTGGGAACCGGTGTGATGGGAGTTCCTAATGACGATAGTCGTTGGGGTAATTGCTATGGCAATATTCGTGCCACTAATCACATGTTTGAAAGAGCTGTTTCTTCCTATACAGGTAATTTGGCAGATATTAAAAAAGAATTAGCCGAAGGTCATTTTTTTCGTGCCTACAACTACTTTTACTTATTGAAGTTTTTTGGCGGAGTGCCTGTCGTTACGAAGGTTCTCGACGTGACTTCACCGGAGTTATATGGAAAACGTAACAGTCGTTATGAAGTTGTCGATTTGATTTTGTCCGACTTGGATGAAGCTATCGCAGGATTGCCGTTGGAACAGAATATCACTTCTGCCGACAAAGGCAAAATTAGCAAACAGGCTGCACAGGCTTTTAAGGCTCGTGTGTTACTTTATGAAGCTACCTGGCGTAAGTACAATGGCACTTCTACTGATTTTGAAGGTTCTGCCGGTCCGGCTTCCGATCAGGTAAATACTTTCCTGGAAGAATCTGTTCAACTATCCGAAACAGTGATGGGAGATGCTGCTTATTCCCTTTGGAATTATAACAATGTAGCAGCTATGAGAAATATGAGCAATCGTTACCTGTTTAATATTGAAGAAGAAGCTAGTAATCCTGCCGGTGCCGGAAGAGCGACGAACAAGGAATTTATCATCGCTTCTGTATATAGTCAGGAAACGCGTAAAGGACAGGTAGATTTGAATCGGGTGATTTATACGGATATGCGTCCCAGCCGGAAATTGATTGATATGTTTTTATGCACTGACGGGCTTCCGGTCAGCATGTCTGATAAGTTCCAGGGATATAAGAATCCGGGAGATGAATTTCAGAATCGGGATTTCCGTTTGACTTCTTATGTAGGTTCATATGCTACGAGCCTGACAGTTGAGAACTGTGGGTATGGTGTTTCCAAGTTTGCTATTACCGATATTCAACGCCAAAGTAAAGATGAATCGGCCAATTATCCGGTACTTCGGTTAGCAGAAGTATACTTGAACTATGCCGAAGCTGTGATGGAGCGTTATGGTGAAATATCGGATGACCAGTTGAATAAATCTATCAATAAGATCCGTGCTCGTGCTGGAATTGCCAACTTGACAAATGCATTGGCAAAGCGAATTCAGGAAGGGGTACCGGCAAATGCGAATAAGACAGTCAATCAGGTGATGCTGGATGAGATCCGTCGTGAACGTGCATTGGAACTCTATATGGAAGGTTTCCGTTGTGACGACCTGAAACGTTGGGGTATTGCGGAAGAGAATCTGAATGAGTCTCGTTGCGGTGCGGTGGTAGGTAATGCTAGTTATCCTACAGCATTTGTAGACGAAAACGGGAATGCTACCAGTGCTTTCAATCCGGCTATTTTTACGAAAGGAACGGAAGTTGTAGAAACAGGTAAAGGTAAGTTACCTTGTGTAGTGCTTCTCAAATCATCTGACTGTGCATTTACTAAAGGAGATTATTTGTGGGCGATTCCAAGAAATCAAATCAATCTGAATTCGAATCTGGTACAAAATCCGGGATATTAATCATTCAATTGTTTAACGTATAATACCATAGATTATATGAAGTTTTTATTCAAATATACATTTCACTTGGCAATACTTGCTTATGTTTCCGCACTTTTCTCCGGTTGTGAGCAAGACCCCAAGTACAGAGTTTATGATTATCCTGTGCCGGTAGTGGAGAGTATATATCCCACAGACGGATATGTCACTACGCAGGTTGTTATTACAGGAACCAATTTCGGTGATCGTGCTGAAGCAGTGAAAGTTTTCTTCGGTGAAGCCCAATCCAATAAAGTGCTCGACTGCAAGAACAACCGTTTGGTAGTGGAGGTGCCGGAAACGGCAGTAACAGGCAATCTGTCTTTACAGATTTATAATAAAAAGGTGGAGAATATCGGTCATTATACAGTACTACCTACACCACGTGTCATTACAGTGACTTCTGATAGTGAAGACGGTGAAGGGGTAGCCGATACGGGAGACAAGGTTACTATAACAGGTGAAAACTTTGGTACGGATCCATCCGATATTTCTGTTAGTTTCAATGGAACGCCGGCCGAATTTGAGCTGGTGGATGAGTCTACTATTGTTGCGACAACTCCTGCTGATTATCAGACAGGTAGTGTGACTGTGACTATTCACGGATATACAATGACAGGTGGTGCAATGTTCAATCCTAATTCGAAGGGTGATGTGACAGTGCTTTATCTTCAAAACTATAAGCAGCCGTTTGCCAAGGCAAATGATGAAAGTTGGAAGAACGGTGAATGGTGGACTCCGGCAGTGTGGAATCAAAATGCAGCATCGTTCAATGCAAAAGGCAATACGACTGTTTCCGGAATGCAATATAAATCAGAAGAAGGCTTAACGTTAGCATTCCAGAATGGATGGGATAAAGAAGCTTATACGAATGGGAAAATGTGGCAGGTTGCTACGCTCCGTCCTGGTAAATACAGACTGGAAGTCACTTATGCATATACATTGGTAGTTACTGATGCGGGGAACTTTATTTCCGTATTGATAGCTAAAGGAGATAGTGAAAGTGATATACCGAATGTCGCTGATCTTGAGCAATTAAATGGAGTTTATGTGGCCTATGATAAAATGGGAACAGCGAATGATTCGGGTACGTTGGTTACACCTTCATTTGAAGTAACGGAGACAACGGACGTTGTTATTGGATTCCTGACTTCATTGGCAAAGGGTAATTCATACTTTAAGGTGACAGAATTGAAATTGATTCTTGAATAATGTGGAAAAGAAAAAAGAGTAATCCATCATGATAATATAATTAAGATTATGAAGAAAATATATAACTATCTGTTTCCCGTTTTTCTCTCGTTTTTCGCATTAGCTGCTTGTGACGAGGACAATGAAGAAATTGTTCCAATGAGTTACACTGATCCTGTGGCGACCGTAACAAAGATAGAACCCGTCGAAGGATATGTTGGAAATGAATTTACCATTAATGGTGATGATTTTGGAATCAGAACCGAAGATGTAAAAGTATTTATCGGTTCCCAGGAGGCAACAGTCATCTCCTGTGCCGATGATGCTATTCTAGCGAAAGTGCCGCAATTGGCTACAAACGGAAAAATAACTGTTGAAGTCTTCGGACAACGTGTAGAAACTGATCTTGTTTATCGTGTACTTGGTAAACCGGGTGTTAGCGCAGTGAAACCTTCTTATGGTTTTCCCGGTACCAGTATTGTTTTCGAAGGACAAGAGTTTGTGTCTTCCAAAACATTATATACTTTGACTTTCGGAACTTCTACGGATAAGGCAGAGATTGTGGGAACGCCTACTGATACCGAATTTACAGCAAAAGTTCCCGAGACGGCTGTCAGTGGAGTCATGACACTTGTTATGGCAGAACAAACGATTGATTTGACTTCTTATCCTTTCACGGTGTTGAAGCATGCAACGCTTGATATTCCTAAGGAAGACGAACCGGTTACATCAGGTTTTGCTGGCAGTAAATTTGCAATAACAGGAACCAATCTTGTGCAAGAATTGCTGGATAAGTCTGTTGAAGGGTTGGAGCCTTTGAAAGTAACTTTTTCTAAAGCTGGCGGAGAACCTGTAGAAGCTGTAATAGATACAGATAATTTGACGGATAAGAGTATTCCACTCACTGTACCTGCTTCGTTGGAAGCTGGAGATTATACAATTACTGTCATTACTCCGTTTGAAACTATCGGGACACAGTTGAAATATACGGTATTACCGATGCCTACAGTAACAGGCATTTCAACGAAAGCCGGATATATTAATACGGAAGTAACGATCATTGGTCAGAACTTTGGTACGAAAGCTGAAAATATTCAGGTCTTTTTCGGAGAAACAGTTTGTGATAAAGTGACACTGAATGATAAAGGTAATATCGTAGTGAATGTTCCCAAAGGAGTTTCATCGGAAGCTCCGGTGAAGATTAAGCTGATAATTCAGGGTAAGGAAATAGAGATGGGCGAATCGGGCACATTTGAGGTTTGGGAAACTCCGGAAATCACTTCTGTTGAAACACCGTATATTTATCCTTATGGTACATTAGTAAAAGCCGGGCAGGAAATAACATTTACAGGAAAAGGTTTTGGAACGGATAAGAATTCTGTTACAGTTACTTTTGAGGGAATATCCGTACCCGTTACGGTTAAAGAGATTACTACGACTTCTATTACTGTAACGGTTCCGCAAGGTTTCAATGGTGGAAAAGTAACAATGGTGTTTGAAGGTATTGCACAACCCGTAGAGAGTGATATGTTACAACCTCTGCCGGTGGATGGAGATATTTCTCAATATGTACTCATGAACTATAAACAGCCTTTTGAATATGTAAAAGAAGGTGGGGATAAAGGATTCCATAAAAAAGGAGAGTGGGCAAAAGCTGCTTATTGGATAGTTCAGAACTCTAACTTGACTGCTGGTGAAGGAGGTGCTGCTGTTGATTTGGCATTTAAAACGAAATATGGTGATGGAAGTGATGCAGGTTTGGCTTTACAAACAGATTGGGGATTTGACAATCCTAAAAATGATGGTAAGGTATATCAGACTTCTCATCTTCAAAAAGGAAAATATAAGTTGACGGCACACGTTTATGAATATGACGGCAGAGGTTTTACCGGTTATGTTGCGGTTTGTAAAGGTAACGAGATGGCAAATACGAGTGATATACCAAGTAAGAGTCTGGCAAACGCTTCTATTTCGGGTACGGGTGATGTAGTAGTTGATATTCTTGTTGAAGAGCCTACCGATGTTGTCATTGGTTTTGTATGTACGATTACAGTAAAACAAGGACGGGCTAAGATAGATAATTTCAAATTAGAGTTAGTAGAGCAATAAACTATAATTGGGTGCACCGTAATCAATGGTACGGTGTACCATTAAACCAAAAATATGATGAAAAAGATATATTATATAGCCGTGGTATTCGCTATCCTGTTTTTGGCAGGATGTGGTGACGGCATTGACCTTCCGGGTGTCAATGTGGAAACTGATTTGAATAAAATTCCTCTTCCTGATAATAACGTAAATTTGGAACAGGTTGAACTTAAACCGTCAACGGAACCCATGCTGCATGAAGGGTTGCATACGGAGGAAGACTTCCAGCGTATCCGGGATAAAAAAGCTGCCGGAGAAGAGCCTTGGGTTAGCGCTTATCAATTATTAGTAGAAAGTCAGTTTTCGCAGAAGACGGCAGATACTTATCCTACGGAATGGATTAAACGTGGAGTTTCCGGTGATGAAAATTATATGAATGCAGCCAGAGGGGCCACTATTGCATATCAGCAGGCGCTTCGTTGGAAGATTGAACAGGATGATGAATATGCGGCAAAAGCAGTGGAGAATCTGAATAAGTGGGTACAGACTTGTGTAGGTGTAACAGGTAATACGAATTTATCGCTTGCCGCAGGACTTTATGGTTATGAATTTGCTATTGCCGGTGAATTATTGAGGGATTATGAAGGATGGGATCGTGCGGACTTCGCAGCGTTCCAGAATTGGTTGCTTAAAGTGTTCTATCCTGCTAATGATGATTTCCTGAAACGTCATCACGATACGAATGCGTTACATTATTGGGCTAACTGGTGTCTTTGTAATATAGCGGCTAAAATGGCTATCGGCATTGTAACCGATCGTCGTGATATTTATAATGAAGGTATCGGCCATTTGCAGACAGGTGATACAAACGGACGTTTACGTCGTGCTATCTATCACGATTATGCACCGGACTATAACTTTGCTCAATGGCAGGAAAGTGGACGTGACCAAGGGCACACGTTGATGTGTGTCGGATTGATGGGAGTTATTTGTCAGTTGGCATGGAGTCAGGGAGACGATTTCTTTGCTTATGATGACAATCTGTTCATGCGGGCTTGCGAATATGCTGCTTGTTGTAATTACACTAATGAGACTGTACCATATACTACTTATATATGGCAAAAACAGAGTCAATGGGGATATCCGATTCCGGAAGAGCAAACAACACTTGGTGGCGGTAAATGGATCAAACGTGCAATATGGGCGTTGCCTTACTATCATTACAAAGGGGTAAAAAACATCTCGGATGATAATCTCAAATACACTAAGATTGCTACCGAATATGTAGGAATAGAAGGAGGCGGCGGTTATTATGATGCTAATTCCGGCGGGTATGATGTACTTGGACTCGGTACATTGATGTATGCACAATAAATGAATAACTTAAAATGAATAGACTGATAAGAATAGCGCTTACATTTTTACTTGTAATGACTTCAGGAGTTATACAGGCAGAAATTGTTATCTATCCGGTGCCACAAGGCATCTACTATGCCCGTCACAATGACGATTATACAGTAAAAGTACGACAAGTAGGTGAAAAAGATTGGGTAGACCTTTATGAATATAATGTAAAGGTGGACATGGATACCAAGTCGGATGCAACCATGGTACAGTTTGATTTTTCCGGTAAAGTGGAAGTGCTGGTGCAAAAGAATAACGGGGAACTCCGTTCAGCAGTAGTGCGTCCACTATCTAAAGGAATTCAGCCGGAGATAGACGGAAATTTTCTGCTGTTCACATTGGATAAACCACAAAAACTCTCTGTAGAGTTCAACGGTGACCGTTTGAATAATCTGCATGTGTTTGCCAATCCGATCATTGAGAATGTGCCTGATAAGAATGATCCGAATGTGATGTATTTTGAGTCTGGTATACACGAACCCACAGATGTGGCAGGCAAATGCTTCCGTATTCCTTCCAACACGACTGTCTATCTGGAAGGTGGAGCGGTGCTGAAAGGTTGCCTGACTTGCGACAGTGTAGAGAATGTAAAGATTCTCGGACACGGTATGTTGCTTGAACCGCAGCAGGGAATATCGGTGGCATACTCCAAGAATGTACTGATTGATGGAATTACAGTTGTCAACTCCCGTCACTATACAGTTTCCGGTGGACAATCACAGGGAATTACTATCAAGAATCTGAAATCATTCAGTTATCAGGGTTGGAGTGACGGATTGGATTTTATGTCTTGCTCGGATGTAGTGATTGATGATGTTTTTCTTCGTAATTCAGACGACTGTATAGCCATCTATACGCATCGTTGGAATTATTATGGAGATTCTCGTAATATCTGTGTACTTAATTCTACACTATGGGCGGATATTGCTCACCCTATCAATATCGGTACGCATGGAAATACTGAAACGGGAGATGAAGTTTTGGAAGATATAGTATTCAGGAATATCGATATATTGGAACATGATGAAGATGATCGCGATTATCAAGGCTGCATGACTATCAACGTAGGAGATCACAATCTGGCACAAAATATTACTTTTGAGGATATTCGTGTGGAACATATCCAGGAAGGACAATTGTTTCATCTACGGGTGATGTATAACCAAAAATACAATACAGGTCCCGGCAGAGGTGTCAAGAACATAACATTTCGTAATATTTCATGTACCGGGAAGTATATCAATCCTTCTTTGATAGAAGGTTACGATAAGAATAGGAAAATCGAGAATGTTTTGTTCGAAAACATTGTGTTGAACGGTAAACGGATCACTTCTTTGAAAGAACTGAATATAGATAAAAAAGATTTTGTAGAGAAGATACGAATAAAGTAGCTAACAAATAAAAGATTGTGTTGATTTTACTCTCACACTCTCACCTTTTTCTTATATCCCTTTATTCATCGTGTTTTCGAGGGTGAGAGTAAAGGTGAGGGTAATGGTGAGAGTAACTTTTACTCTCACCAAATGATGTAATACAGTAGATTGATATAGAAAAGTGTGGCTATTAGTGGGGTAACCCACTGTATTTATAATGTCAGAACTATACATTCATTACTAAAAGTATATGTGTTCAAACAATTATGCAACAATCAAATGAAACGGCTTACTTTAATGAGCTGATTTGTTTACTGCCGTTAGCTTTTCAGCTCATAGCAGTAAACAAGCCAGCTCACAGCAGTGAGCTTTTGAAGATGAAGTAAGCTTAATCATTAGGGTCCATAGGGTTATTGTTATGAACCTTATTGCTTTGATTCCAACATATTAGTGGCTATCAACTGGTTTATGCCTGTTTGTCAAGATAAGAAGCCAAGTCTGGCAACTAGAATTAGGACGAAACACAGGGTGAGGGTAAAAGTTACTCTCACCTTTACCCTCACCTTTACTCTCACCCTCGAAAGCACGATGAATAAAGGGATATAAGAAAAAGGTGAGAGTGTGAGAGTAAGTCTAATAAAACTATTGTGTATAGCGTTTTTAATTAAATGGAAGATGCGACAAAAAACAGTTATTCGTGCTTTTTGCCGCATCTATTTTATAGAAAGAGGAATAAACCTATCGTAACGGAGTGAATGAACCTATATAAATGCGTTCTATTTTCAGGGAGGTGGCATTTATTCCGAATAGGTCGGTCACATCTGATTTATAATCTTCAGTTACATCTTCCACTAACCAATAAGGAATCGGGCCAAGGTCTCGTGTGGTGATACTCTTTGAAGTATCGGGACGTTCGGGAAGTTTAAATTTGCAGTCATACTCTTTACCATTGATTGTAATTTGGAATGTAGTGCCTGACTCTGATGTGGAGCGGGAGAAGCTTCCTTCTATTTTCGGAGCATTTTCTTTACCAGTAACAATTGTCACTTTGCCACTACTTTTTTGGTCATAAGAGAAAGCTATTCCTCCTGTAGCTTGTATACCCGCTTCCTCCTTTATCTTTTTTATGACCGCTTCTAGTTTTTCTTTTTGTTGTTCATCCAACAGACTTTCATCTATTCCTGTGATTTTTGCTTCCACAGAATTCACTGAAAAAGATTGTTTGCCGTTGACGACCTTTAGCCCTATTTTTATGATTCTTCCATCAGCGTCTTTTACCATCAATGACGTGCTGCCCAGTTTTATAGAGCTGATTTGAATATCATTGTTTTCATCCACATAAGCTGTAGCAATTTGCCCATCGGCTATTTCTGCTGTATAAGGAGCTACGCCACCCTTAATTCCCAACTTTGTTCCTCCCGTGATTGACAAACTGGTTTCACTAATGGGAGGTTCCGGGTCGAGCATTACTTCCCAGTATTCAAACAGGTAAAAATCGTCAGCCTCGTCGCTGCATGAATAAAATACAGGAAGGGAGCATAATAGAATAAATAGTAGACAGAGCTTCGTAGTTTTTGCTTTCATGATATTCTTCTTTTTTGTTTCTTCACAAAAGTAAAGCTCCTTTCCTGTATTTCAAAGTATATTGATGAAAAATAAGATTAAAACTCTATCTTATGTTGTTTCTCATCATCCACCACAGCCATCATTCCTTCTACCTGTGCTAAAGCCAGCATACGTCCGTGGAAAGAATAACCGGCATTGTAGCCTTTATCTTCATCTCCGAGCATCAATCGTCCATGATCTACGCGCATGGGAAGTCCCGGATTCTCATTTTCGAAAATGCGGATGAGATCAATCAGATGTCCTCTTCCTGATAGATGGGAACTTTCGATGAAGTTTCCTCCCGGCATGGCCTCTGTACTGCGTAGATGAACGAAATGGGTTCTTCCTGCAAACTTCTTCGCCAATTCACGAGTATCATTATGTGCGCCTGCACTAAGAGAACCAGCACAGAAAGTCAGCCCATTATGCGGATTGTCTACGGCATTCAGGAACCAGGCTATATCTTCTTCATTGGTGACAATACGGGGTAGGCCGAGAACTTGGAATGGAGGATCATCCGGGTGTACACACATATTGATACCATATTCATCGCATACAGGCATAATTGCAGAAAGGAAGTAACACATATTCTCTCGTAAAGCATCCCGGTCTATGTCTTTATATAAACCTAACAGACGTTTGAATATAGCAACTGGGTTTTTATCTCCTTCTTTGATATTACCGTTCACAAATCCTTGTGTCTTGACGATAATAGTATCAATCAAATTATCCTTTTCGGTCTCTGTAATCACTTTGTCCAGTTCGGCAACTTTATGCAGTTCTTCTTCTGTGTAGTCTTTTTCAGCTCCTTCACGTTCCAGTATTTTGATGTCGAAGTAAGCGAAACGAATACGGTCGTAGTAAAGCGAACTGGTACCGTCCGGCCAAGGGTACTGTAAATCCGTACGTATCCAGTCGATTACCGGCATGAAGTTGTAACAGACTGTTTTCACTCCGCATTTACCCAGGTTGGCAAGACTTACTTTATAATTTTCGATCAACTGTTCACGTTCCGTACCCGCATACTTGATTGCCTCACAAACCGGAAGGCTTTCCACGACCGACCAGCGCAACCCATACGATTCAATATACGATTTTAAATCGTTGATGGCTTCTACTGTCCAAATCTCTCCGTTCGGTACCTCGTGTAATGCAGTGACGATTCCTTCAACACCTATCTGACGGAGCATTGGCAAGGTGATTTTATCTTTCTTGCCGAACCATCTCTATGTTTTTTCCATCATAGCGTTTGAATAAATTAAAAGATTAAATATTAAACGCCGCTGAATGCACTGAAACCACCATCGATAGGCAACATAGCTCCCGTTACGAAACTAGCGGCTTCACTGCACAGGAATTGTACGGCACCATTCAATTCTTTGATGTCGCCGAAACGATTCATCGGAGTCTTGGCTAATACCTTTTTACTTCTGTCGGTCAATGAACCATCCGGGTTGATAAGTACACGACGGTTTTGGTCACCGATAAAGAATCCCGGAGCGATAGCATTAACACGGATACCATCACCGTATTTCAGTGCCATTTCGCTTGCCAGCCATTGGGTGAAGTTGGCTACTGCCGTTTTAGCGGCCGAGTAACCCGGTACACGGGTGATAGCACTATAAGCAGCCATAGAAGATACATTGATGATGCATCCTTTCTTCTGTTTTGCCATTACCTTACCGAATATCATGGACGGATAAACTGTACCGTTCATATTCAGGTTAGTCACTTTTTCCCAGCAAGAGATGTCCATATCATAGAAGTGCTGATCTGGTTCGAGAGTGGCTCCCGGCATATTGCCACCGGCAATGTTCAATAGAATATCGATCTGTCCCCATTTGGCTACGACTTCTTCGGCTACTTTCTCCAGGCTGGCGATGTCAAGTACATTACCGATGATGCCGATTACATCGTTACCATATTGCTTAAGTTCAGCCACACGGTTGTCCAGTTGCTCCTGACGAATGTCAATAGCTACAACTTTTGCTCCCTGCTGTACAAAGTGTTGGGCAATATTTCCGCCCAGTACACCACCTGCTCCGGTAATAACAGCAACTTTACCGGCAATACTAAATAATTCGTTCATGTTTTCTATCAAATGTTTTTATGAATGGATGCAAAAATAGCGGGTTTTTATACATGCTATGATGCGTATTTTTGCAAGATATTTACCTATCTTTGCAAAAGCAGTTTAGAAAGGAGATTTATGAAGAAGATAATGAATGAGAAGTTGACTATTACGACTTCTAATCCCGTCCGTGCCCGCTTTTATGAATATCCACGTTTCACGTATCCGTGGCATTTTCATAGTGAGTATGAAATTATTTATGTGGAGAAGGGAGAGGGGGATTGTCTGGTGGGTGACAGCATTATCTCCTATTCAAAAGGTGATTTGATTCTTTTCGGTTCCGAACTGCCTCATAGTATGCAAAGTCCACCGGACGGCGGGGAAGAATCTGATAACGAAGAAAAATCCGAACTGAAAGTAAGAGGAGTCAATATTCAGTTTGAAAAAGACTTCATGCATTATTCTATATCTCAATACTCCCAGTTTATTCCTATCAGGAATTTATTGGAGGATGCTTGCAGAGGAATTAAATTCACAATTACCCGTTCGGGGAAAATCATTAAGCTATTAAAACAAATACCTTCTGCCAAAGGAGTAGATCAAATTATCCTGTTGCTTTCACTCCTACAAATGATGGCTACCAGTAATCACAGGAAGTATCTGACTACTTCTCATTATACTCCGTCTCCTTCGATTATGCGTAATGAAAGAATGGAAAAAGTGATTGCCTATTTGAATAAACATTATACCGAGTCTATCGGTCTGGATGAAATTGCTTCTTATACAGCGATGAACCCTACTGCTTTCTGCCGATACTTTAAAGAAAACACAGGAAAAACATTCAAAGAGTATGTACTTGATATGCGTATCGGATATGCTTGTAAACTATTGAATAGTAGTATGATGAATATATCTCAAATCAGTGCTACTTGCGGATTTGAATCACCTGTACATTTTAACCGCATTTTTAAAAGGGTGACAGGAATGACACCTACTTTTTATAGGGAACAGATGGAATAAGCTTTTCAGGCAATAAACATTTGAGTATAATTTCTTTCTCGTTCGTATATAATAGGAAAGATGAATAAACATGAACGTAAATAGAATGAAGAAAAGAATTTTGCTTTTGTTGTTGGTGATACCGGCATTGATAAAAGCGCAAGATGTGATGACAGAAACCCGTCAGGAACTGACGTCTCCTGATGGAGCTTATCGTTTTACCTTTTATCAACGTGCGGTAGGAGAGGATAATGCACAAATGTATTATACCTTGACTTATAAAAATCGTCCGGTGATTGAAGAAAGTAAACTGGGTGTTCTGATTGAAAATCAGTTGTTTGAATCGGCGTTGGGTATACCGAATGATACTTGTCATTTTTGGTGTGAGAATCTGAAGTTGACGGGGACTGAACATCAAAAGACGGACGAGAGATGGAAGCCTGTATATGGCGAGCGTGCGGAGGTTCGTGATTGCTATAATGAGATGACCTTGAAGTTCAAGAAAGGAGAAGGAAAAGGTAATCGGGATGGTGGTTATGATAAGCGTAAAAACTACTTTATGAATATCATAGTCCGCGCCTATAATGAAGGAGTTACTTTCCGCTATCATTTTCCGGAAATGACAAACGGGCTTTTCTTGCATATCGTCGGTGAGCAGACTAGCTTCACAATGCCTGAAGGAACGATGGCGTATTATGAACGTTGGGCACAAGGGCCTTATGAACTCCGTCCGTTGGAAGGATGGGGCAAAGAGGAGAGTGAGCGTCCTTTGACATTGAAACTGCCTGATGGATTATCTGTAGCCTTGTTGGAAGCGGAAATGGTGGATTATGTTCGTGGTAAATTCCGTTTATCGGCAGAGAAACCTTCCACTTTGGAGACAAGCCTGTATAGTAGCGTCGATATTATTTCTCCTTACAGTACTCCGTGGCGTGTAATCATGGTTGGCGAACGTCCGGTCGATTTAATTAATAATAATGATCTTGTCTTGAATCTGAATCCGGCTTGCAAACTGGCTGATACTTCTTGGATCAAACCCGGGAAAGTATTCCGTTCGGGCGACTTGAAACAAGATAGAGTAAAAGCGGCCATTGATTTTGCGGCAGAACGCGGTATTCAGTATGTACACATGGATGCAGGCTGGTACGGACCGGAAATGAAAATGAGTTCGGACGCTACTACAGTTTCTTCTGATAAAGACCTTGATATACCTGCTTTGTGTAAATATGCCGAATCGAAAGGAATCGGACTTATGGTGTATGTCAATCAGCGCGCATTAGTGCAGCAGTTGGATATTCTGTTGCCTTTGTATAAAAAATGGGGATTGAAAGGTATCAAGTTCGGTTTTGTACAGATAGGTAATCAGCGTTGGAGTACCTGGTTGCATGATGCAGTTCGTAAATGTGGAGAATATAATCTGATGGTAGATATTCATGACGAATATCGTCCGACAGGTTTCAGCCGTACTTATCCTAACCTGATGACGCAGGAAGGTATTCGTGGAAATGAAGAAATGCCGGATGCCACACACAATACGACTCTTCCTTTCACCCGCTATCTGGCAGGTGCAGGAGACTATACGCTTTGCTATTTCAATAATCGGGTGAAGAATACGAAAGCACATCAGTTGGCGATGGCAGCTGTGTATTACAGTCCTTTGCAATTTATGTTTTGGTATGACAGACCGGAATTCTACCAGGGAGAAGAAGAACTGGAATTTTGGAAAGCAATTCCGAGTGTATGGGATGACAGCCGCGCGTTAGATGGAGAGATTGGTGAATATATCGTTCAGGCACGTCGTTCGGGGAATGACTGGTTTGTAGGAGCAATGACGAATACGGAAGCCCGCACAATTACATTGACTACGGATTTTCTGGAACCGGGTAAGAAGTACATGCTTCACCTGTACGAAGATGATGACAAGCTGAATACACGCACGAAAGTACGCAGTACTCATAAGAAGATAAAAGCCGGAGATAAGCTTGTTTTGAAGCTAAAAGCAAGTGGCGGAGCCGCATTGCATTTCACTCCGCTAAAGAAATGACTCAAATTATTTTGATGGTCATTGAGTATGTGAAAATGACAAGTAAATGATAATTTTGCGGAGTGCCCTGAAAGGGCTTAATTATATAGCGTAGGGCAACGCCCTACGAAAAAGACACATCGGCCACAAGCCCTGAAAGGGCGGAACCGTATACAATTATGCCCTTTCAGGGCGCAAATTCAGATTGCTGTTTTTACGTAGGGCGTTGCCCTACGCTATATAATTAAGCCCTTTCAGGGCACCCCAATAAATATATAATTGTAAGGCTTTCAGCCTAACCGATAAATTCTCATTTAACCGCTAAATTCCCATTTGTAGTCTTTATTGGGATTTACTACTTACCACTATTTACCATAATTAATCAACCACTTCACCATCTCCGGATCATAGTGGGAGAAAAAGAGTGTTTTAGCTGTATCAAGCGCAGCGATAGCCGCCATATCGTCCGGTGTTAACGAAAAATCGAAAACATTGAAATTCTCAATCATACGTTCTTTATGAGTCGATTTAGGAATCACGATGATATTGCGTTGAATCAGATAACGCAGTGCGACCTGTGCCACTGATTTGCCATATTCTTTACCGATTTCCTGGAGAGTCGGGTTGGTAAAGAAGTCGTTTCGTCCTTCAGCAAACGGTCCCCATGACATAATTTTAGTACCATATTCTTTCATTACTTCCTGCAACTTTATCTGTTGGTTGAAAACGTGTGTCTCTACCTGATTGACGGCAGGAGTAATTTCACAGAATTCTGCCAAGTCTATAAAGCGGTCAGGATAGAAGTTGCTGACACCGATTGCACGGAGTTTACCAGCCTTATATGCTTCCTCCATAGCCCGGTAAGTTCCATAATAATCACCGAATGGCTGATGAATGAGCAGTAAGTCTATATAATCACTTTTTAATTTGTGAAGTGATTCATCAATAGAAGCTTTAGCTTTTTCGTAACCGGCATTTGAAATCCATACTTTTGTAGTGATGAACAGTTCCCCACGTGGTACGCCGCATTTACTGATTGCATTTCCAACACCTTCTTCGTTATGATAGGCTTGTGCCGTATCAATAGAACGATAGCCCACACTGATTGCATCCGACACGCAACGTTCACACTCTTCAGGCGTAACCTGATAAACACCATAACCTAAAATAGGCATTTCAATGCCATTGTTCAATTTTACTTTTTCCATAATCGAGTATATTATTAAAATAAAAGCGTATTCTAATGTTTTTATTATCTTTATTTCCTCTATACAAAGTTAGTCTGTAAAAGGTAATCTGTTTTTATATAGATTACGGGTTTTGCTACCTTTTTTACGGATAACTCTATCTTTGCATTTAATATCTACTATTATATAGTCGTTTTTTGAGTATTTTGTTCTTCATATTCGTAGTATAGGAAGTTAAATCAATTAAAAGAAGCATTATGAATAAATATTTTCTTGTTGTATTGTTGTCATTATTCATGCAGGTTGCTAAGGTGGCAGCAGCCCCCTGGCAATGGTCAGTGGAAATAAAAGAGCTGATTTCAGAAGAGACAAACGCCCACCCTTCTGCCTATCTATGGATACCGGAAAACTGTAAACAAGTCCGTGCCGTCATCATCGGGCAACACAATATGACCGAAGAAACAATTTTCGAGCATCCTGAATTTCGGAAGAATATGGGCAAACTGGGAATTGCAGAGATATGGATCACTCCCGGAATAGACCAACGCTGGGACGTGACAAAAGGTACCCAACAAATCTTTGAAACAATGATGAAGAACTTGTCTGAAATAAGCGGATATACAGAACTGGAGTTTGCCCCGGTTATACCCATCGGACACTCGGCAATGGCTACTTATCCGTGGAACTTTGCCGCCTGGAATCCTGAACGTACATTGGCCGTACTCTCTATTCACGGTGATTCTCCCAGAACTCATTTGACGGGTTACGGGCGTGCGAATTTGGATTGGGGAACCCGTACGATTGAAGGTATCCCCTCATTAATGGTAATGGGAGAGGACGAATGGTGGGAAGACCGGTTGATAACCTCTTTCGATTATCGTCGTGAATATCCGAATGCTCCCCTTGCATTTCTTGCTGATGCAGGACACGGACATTTCGACATATCCGATGAATTGATTGATTATCTTTCCCTCTTTCTGAAAAAGACAGTGGAATATCGGTTGCCGGAGCATTCGTCATTGGATGCTCCGATTCAGTTAATTCCGGTAGAAGCAAAGAATGGCTGGCTGGCAGACCGTTGGCGAAAGAATGAAAAGCCTACAGCCGAAGCCGCTTCCTATGATAAGTATAAAGGAGACAAGAACCATGCGTTTTGGTATTTTGATAAGGAAATGGCAGATGCCACAGAAAAATATTACGCCAATGAGCGTGGAAAGACAGAGCAGTATATCGGCTTTGAGCAAAAAGGAAAACTGATAACTTTCAATCCGAAATCCCATGTACGTATGTCTCCTTCTTTTCAACCCGAAGCGGACGGAGTCACTTTCCACCTGAAAGCAGTGTACACAGATACGTTAAGGAACGAATATTCAAAAGAACACAGTACGCATCCCATTCGAATGTCGAGAATTTGCGGTCCGGTGGAAGTGGTGAATGATACAACTTTTACTGTTCGTTTCTATCGGATGGGATTGGATAATCCTAAACGTACAGGAGGCATCTGCCTGATGGCTTCCGTAAAACAGGATCATAAATACCGGAGTGCCGTTCAGCAGGTAGAGATTCGTATTCCTTACCGGAATAAGGAAGGGATACCCCAAAGTATAATTTTCCCGAAACTATCCGATGTAAAAGCTTCAGTGAAAGAAATAAGTTTAAATGGAACTGCTGACTCCGGCCTTCCGGTTTACTATTATGTAAAAGAAGGTCCGGCAGAGATAAAGGGAGATAAACTGGCATTGACTAAAATTCCCCCACGTGCAAAATTTCCGGTAAAGGTGACAGTGGTAGCCTGGCAATATGGGCGTAGCGGAGAACCTAAAGTGCAGACTGCTGAAGCAGTAGAACAGAGCTTTTATATTACTGCCCGTTAGTTTGACAAAGAGATTGTCCAAGGAATCAGAGTACTAATTCCTTGAACAATCTTTCCAAAGTCTTATCTAAATCAGTAGAAAATCCCGGATGTGGGCGAGATACTTGTATGCAGGAACTTCTTACTGCAGTCAGCCAACGAAATCTGTCAGGAATATCCATATTGGCTATGGCTCCTCCCTCTTTATTTCCCATGCATATCTTGTCAAAGACCTGTAACCCTTCTTTCAGGCAATTCATATCCAGTTCGGAAGAAAACAGTTTTAGTTTGTTCTCATCTATCGTATAGAGGGATTTCAGGTATTTGGCTTGTTTGGAAAACAACACAATCCCCATATTGATAAACTCCTCCCGTTCTACTTTAGGAACGAAACGGATGACTGCGTATTCATATAAGTGCCTTTCTTGCATTTTGCGCTTCATTTACAAATGTTTCGGAATGTTTCATCCTTTCTTCTAAGAATCGAATATAAATGTCTCTCAAATCCTGTGGAGTTTCTGTGCCTTCTGTCCAGTTCAACCAGTCGTCGGGAATAGCATTGACTATCTCACGGATTTTATCAGAAGTCAATATCTGTCTGAATTCGATATCTACTTCTTCCAGTCTATCGGCAAACGGTAATAATACATGATCTTTTATCTGTACAAAAGGAACCAGTGCCTGTTTTTGCCAGTTAGTCCAGGAATGGTGGAAATAAAGGGACGCCCCATGATCTATCAGCCATAGTTCTTTGTGCCATATCAACATATTGGTGTTTTTAATGGTACGGTCTACGTTAGTCAGCAAGGCATCCAGCCATACTACTTGCGAAGCCGTTTTTCCATCTACTTGATGTACTATCGGATCAAAGGTCAACGAACCGGAAAGGAAATGCAATCCCATATTCAGTCCTCGACTCCATTGAAGTAAATCCTGTATCTCTTCGTCTGCTTCCGTTCGTCCGAAGGCCTCGTCCAGATTCAGAAAAACTATTTCGGGGACTCTGAAACCCAGTGCACGGGCTATCTCCCCACCAATCAGTTCGGCAATCAGCGCTTTTGTTCCGTGTCCTGCCCCCCTGAATTTGACTACATACTTAAATTCATCGTCAGCTTCGGCTAGAGCAGGCAATGAGCCTCCCTCACGCAGAGGAAGAATATATCTTGTAACATTTGCCGTACGTAAATCCATGTAGCTCCTTTCTTTAATTTGGGGAATAAAGATAGGACGTTTTAGATGAATTTTATAAGAAAGTGGGCTTTAAATTAAAGAATTGTAGCTTAATTAAATAATTTTGTGGCTTTGAGTGTTTAAGGCACCTTGTTCGTATCTTATAGATAAAAGATAGAAATAATATGAATAAGAAAGTTTTAGTTACGGTAATCTTGTTTGGTTCATTGACAGTATCGGGTATAGTGTCAGCTCAATCTGTATATCCCGGACAACATCAGGGAAAGTTGAAAAAGGAAACAGTCGCTCCCCTTCAGGCGGAAAGTTTTGATTTGAAAGATGTTCGCCTGTTGCCAAGTCGTTTCCGTGATAATATGCTTCGGGATTCTGCCTGGATGACGTCAATAGATGTGAATCGTCTGCTACATAGCTTCCGTACCAATGCCGGTGTGTTTGCCGGACGTGAGGGCGGATATATGACAGTGAAGAAACTGGGTGGTTGGGAATCTTTGGATTGCGAACTTCGCGGACATACTACCGGACACATGCTCTCGGCACTTGGTTTGATGTACGCAGCTACCGGCAGTGAGATATTCAAACTGAAAGGCGATAGCTTGGTTAACGGATTGGAAGAAGTGCAGAATGCACTGAAAAACGGGTATTTGAGTGCCTGGCCCGAAGAACTGATAAACCGGAATATTCAGGGAAAAGGTGTATGGGCTCCCTGGTATACTCTGCACAAACTTTTCTCCGGGCTGATAGATCAATATCTGTATGCGGATAATAAGAAAGCATTGACTATCGTCACCCGAATGGGTGATTGGGCATACAATAAATTGAAACCCCTTAGTGAAGAAACACGTAAACTTATGATCCGCAATGAATTTGGCGGTATCAATGAGTCATTCTATAATTTATACTCAATAACGGGAGATGAACGTTATCGCTGGCTGGCGGAATATTTCTACCACAATGACGTAATCGACCCATTGAAAGAACTTCGTGATGACTTGGGAACGAAGCATACCAATACTTTCATCCCGAAAGTGATAGCCGAAGCCCGCAACTACGAGTTAACCCGCAACGAGACAAGCAGGAAACTATCGGAATTCTTCTGGCACACCATGATTGACCATCATACTTTTGCTCCGGGATGTAGCAGTGACAAAGAACACTACTTTGATCCGAAGAAGTTATCCCAACATCTGACCGGCTATACCGGAGAAACTTGTTGTACCTATAATATGCTCAAACTTAGCCGCCATCTTTTCTGCTGGACGGGCGATTCATCTATTGCGGATTATTACGAAAGGGCATTGTATAATCACATCTTGGGACAACAAGACCCTGAAACAGGTATGGTAGCTTATTTTCTGCCTTTGCTTTCCGGGTCTCATAAACTGTATAGCACAAAAGAGAACTCTTTTTGGTGTTGTGTCGGTAGCGGATTTGAGAATCATGCAAAGTTTGGAGAAGCCATCTACTACCATAACAATCAGGGAATATATGTAAATCTATTTATCCCTTCACAGGTAACCTGGAAAGAAAAAGGACTGACAATCCGTCAGGAAACGGAATTCCCACAGGAAGAAACAACACGTTTTACTCTTCAGGCAGAAAATCCTGTCCGCACGACTATTTATCTGCGCTATCCTTCGTGGAGCAAGGATGTAAAAGTTTCGGTGAATGGTAAGAAAATATCTGTAAAACAGAAATCTGGTTCTTATATTGCCATTACCCGTGAATGGAAAGATGGCGATCAAATCTCGGCTACTTATCCGATGCAAATCAAACTGGAAACTACTCCGGATAACCCGGATAAGGCAGCCCTGTTATATGGCCCGTTGGTATTGGCGGGAGAACGGGGAACTGAAGGTATGCAAGCCCCTGCTCCTTTCTCAAATCCTGCTCTTTATAATGATTATTATACCTATAATTTTCATGTCCCAGCACATTTGCGTACCTCTTTGAAACTAGATAAGAAACACCCTGAACGTGCTTTGCAACGTGTAGGAAGTGATTTGAAGTTTACGACAGAACAAGGAGATGTGATTCGTCCGCTATACGATTTGCATCGCCAGCGCTATGTCGTATATTGGGATTTACAATCAGAAGAATAGATAGTAAACAACGAAATGAATAATCGTTTATTAATTGCCGCTTTTGTAAGTATCTGCTTTTTGTCCGGTTCTTGCAAAATATCATCCGGTCAGGGAAGTCGGTATGACTTCTCTTCTTTGGATTCTGTTATCCAAGGATGGGTAGACAAGGGATATTACCCCGGAGCATCCATTTGTGTAGTGAAGAATGATACCGTCATTTTTCAGAAGAACTATCGGGATTATACACCCGATACAAAAGTATATGTCGCTTCTGCCGGAAAATGGGTAGCGGCTGCTGTCATAGGCGCGGTGGTAGACCGTACTGATTTGGGATGGGATGATCCGGTAGAAAAATGGTTGCCGGAATTTAAAGACGATGCTAAAGGTAAGATTCTTCTCCGGCAATTATTATCCCATACATCAGGAGTACGTCCATATCTTCCCGAGCCCCGTGTAGATAACTATAATCATTTGGATTCGGCAGTCACTGAAATTCTCCCTTTGGATACAGTCTTTACTCCCGGCACTCGTTTTGAATATGGTGGACTTGCCATGCAAATTGCCGGAAGAATGGCAGAAGTGGCGATGGGAGAGGAGTTTGAGACTCTTTTTCAAGAACTGCTGGCGCAACCTTTGGAAATGAAAAACTCTCATTTTACCCCAATCAACACGGACGGCGGACATGCACCCATGTTAGGGGGCGGACTGTGTACTACAATGAATGATTATCTTCACTTCCTGTCCATGATTTATCACGATGGAATGTATAATGGCAAGCAAATTATATCAGCAGAAACTGTGAAAGAAATGCAGGCCGACCAAGTGAAAGGCGCCATAATCCCTTCGAATAACTCGGATAATTATGTAGCGAAAGGACTGGGACAATCCCACAATGGAATCTACGGATTAGGAGAATGGCGTGAATTAATAGATAAAAAGACAGGTGAAGCTTATCAGATTAGTTCACCGGGATGGGCCGGTGCTTATCCGTGGATAAATAAACACGATAAAGTTTACGGATTCTTCATCTCCCATGTAGCAGGTTCTTCTGCTAAAGAAGACGGTTTTTCTTCTTTCTTTGGCAGCCCTGTCATTTCACGGACCGTTTCAGAAATACTGAAAGGTAAGCCATTGGTTGTCAAACAAGGACGTATCAATGTAGGAAACGGCTCTCTATACTATGAGGAAGCCGGTCAGGGTGAACCGATCATCTTTGTACACGGTCATTCGCTTGACCATCGTATGTGGGATGAGCAATTTTTAGTGTTTGCGAAAAAGTATCATGTCATTCGCTATGATTTAAGAGGATACGGCATTTCTTCTTCCCAAACAGAAGATTATCAATTTATGCATGTTGAAGATCTGGTTACTTTGATGGACTCTTTGCACATCAAGAAAGCGCATATCGTCGGACTTTCTTTGGGGGGATTTATCACTGCTGATATGTTGGCGTATTTCCCAGACCGGATGTTATCGGCTTTTTTAGCCAGTGGAAACATTCGAAAGTCCAAAGGTCCCAGTGAACCGATGACTAAAGAGGAAGCAAAGGTACGTGATGACGAAATAGCTGCCCTGAAAAAGAAAGGAGTGGAAGTGATGAAGAAAGAGTGGTTTGAAGGATTAATGAAATCCGGTGGTAGCCAGCGTGAACGGATGCGTGTGCCTTTGTGGCAGATGATTGACGAATGGGATGCGTGGCAACCGCTACACAAAGAAGTACGGGTAGTAGCAGGGCTGGATGCTATTGAAGAATTGAAGAAGAGTCACCCTGCTGTACCTGCCTTAATTGTAGAAGGTCATTCTTCTGATAACAAATTTTCAAAAAATCCTCCCATATTGGAATATCTACCTAATGGAAAGCTGAAAATCATAGAGGATTGCGGGCACATGATGAATATGGAGCGACCGGAGGAATTCAATGCAGCTTTAGAAGAATTTTTAATCAATATTGAACAGTAAAATGAAAAAGCAATAAATATCATGAAACAAATAGTTCTATGCCTGATCGGAATATTATTAGCATCGTTTGTATCTGCACAAAAGATAAATCATCCTTCACTTTTGTATACCCCTCAACGCATTCAGCAGGTAAAACAACGTATGCAGAATGAACCGAAATTGCGGGAAGCCTGGGAGGATATTCAGAAAACCGCCGATGAAGCCTTACAAAAGAAAGATTTCAATCGGTTGGATTATTTGTCGTTGGCCTATCTGATGACGGATAATAAAGAGTATGCAAATATAATCAAAGAGATTCTTTTGAAAGCTGTGGAAGCCGAATCCTGGGGAGATATGGAAATGATGGCACGTATTCCTGCCTGGCGTTCGCAACTGGGCATGGCACATAAGAGTTTCCTTTCTGCCATAGGATATGATGCAGCTTATAATATAATGTCTTCTTCGGAAAGAAAAAAGATTGCCGAAGGCTTGAAACGATTGGCTGTAGAACCTGCATTGGGAGACTGGCTGCTGGAACCTACCCGTATCCATTCTTTGAATTCTATGGGACATAACTGGTGGACTTCTTGTGTATGCCAGGGTGGAATATTAGCATTAAGCCTACAGAATGAACTTCCCGAAGTAAAAGATTGGGTGGAGCAACTTCATGAATCACTACCCGAATGGTTTGACTTTGCAGGCGATGCCTTGCAGCAGAAAGCAAAGAGCTTTGATGAGGCCGGAGGAATGTATGAAAGTCTCAATTATGCAAATTTTGGTATTCAGGAAGCTCTTTTGTTTCGGATCGCCTGGATAAACACTCATCCGGGACAAAATCCCGGTGATATACCCCAATTAGCAAAACTTCCGAACTACTTTTCTCAAGTATGCTATCCCCGTACAGGTGTGCTGCATAGTTTGAATTTTGGTGATAGTCATAAGAACGTATCAGCAGAATCCAGTATGATGTTATTGTATGCATTGGGACTGAAAGACCCGACTATTCTGTGGTATATAGCCCAAGTAGAGCAAGGACAGCATCGTGATGGATTTTTCCTGAATCGTCCGATGGGCTTTCTCTATACCCCTGATTTGAGTAAAGCTCCCATAACTCCCGATTTGAAAACCTCACAGCTATTCTCGGATTTCGGTTGGGCCACCATGCGTACTTCTTGGGAGAAGGATGCTACGATGCTTGCTGTGAAAAGCGGTCATACGTGGAATCATTCCCATGCGGATGCCAACTCCTTTATTGTTTTTCATAAAGGCGTTGATATTATCAAGGATGGAGGAAACTGCTGGTATCCCAATCCTGCCTATCGCAACTATTTTTTTCAAAGCCAGGCACATAATGTAGTCCTGTTCAACGGGGAGGGACAACCTCGTGAACAACAGTATAGCGGCTCTACTTTGCGAGGAAATCTTTATCATCTCTTGGATGCGGGCAATGTGAAATATGTTTTGGCCAATGGAACAGGTCCTGTCTCTAATAATTTCAGCCGTAACTTCCGTCATTTCCTGTGGATGGATAATGTGATTTATATGATCGATGATTTGAAGACACATAAGGTAGGACAGTTCGAATGGTTATGGCATACCAATGGAACTTATAAGAAATCGGGCATTGACGTGAATGTGACAAACGGAAATTCTTCAGTAGTCATCCGTCCTTTATATCCCCGCATGCTGGCTAAGTCCGATTTTGTGCACGACTATCCCGAAGATTTATATTGGGAAGAAATAGAAGCTCCTACGGAAGATTTGAAAGGAACCGAAAAATATTATTCATTCCATTTACCAGCCGAGGTGAACCGTGTGAAAGGACTGACAGCTATTATTCTGAAAGACGCTCCCGATGAAAAAGACCTGCCTCAAATGGAAAGACGTGAAGGGCAGGACTGGATAGGGCTTCGTATCCGTCATAAAGGTAAAATTACCGATTTATATATCAACCAACTGGCGGACGGAAGATTAATGCACAGTAATTCATGGATTATGCCCGACGGCTGGATGACAGATGCTTATATGTTTGCAGTTTCTTACCCAGAAGGTACTGAAGCAAAGAACGCTAAGGACTTCTTTATTGCTTATGGAAGTGCATTGAGACGGGGTAATGAAACTTACTTTTCATCATTGGCTAAGCTGTTCGTTATTCAGAAAGCAGAAGGTAAGAAACTTGATCTTTGGATAGACGGACAGCCGAAGATAAATACCACCTTTAGAAGCACAAAGAAGCCTATGTCTGTAGAAGTGAATGATAAGAAAATCCCGGTAGTTTATCAGAAATCACAGATAAAGGTGAAACTGTAAATTATGTATATCCAGGATAGATTCTATCTTTTTAAAGAGAGTAAGTTCCTTGTTTTTTGTGCAAACCTATATAAAATCCGAGATATTTTATGTAGGTTTGCATTGTTTCATTAAATATGAATCCTCTATGCATAATCTAATACGACATATAGTAAAGGCTTTGACTACTCTTTGTCTGCTACTCATAAATATACCTATTTATCCGATTTCTTACTCTTTCCGCAGCATTTCCGAAACAGACGGACTTTCCGACCTGATGGTCAGTTCTTTTTATAAAGATTCATTAGGCTATATTTGGATTGGCACGGCAAGTTCTGTTGAACGTTTTGACGGAGTCCATTTGAAACATTATCCCATATTAGGGAATAATGAAAAACTAAAATGGGTGAATGTAATAACAGAGACGACTGGTAATAGGATATGGATAGGGAATGATATGGGATTGTGGACGGTTCATAAGGAAACAGAAAAACTGGAACCCTTTAGTCCGGAGACTATTAATTGTGGTGTTCGTGCCCTTTTACCAACTCGGGATGGAGGATTGTATATAGGTAGTGAAAAAGGATTATTTATCTATCGAAATAATCAATTGGAGCGACTGGCAGTAAGTTCCGACATCTTATCGGCAGAAAATTTCATCGTTGCATTGAATTTGGATGAAAATGGAGCTTTATGGATTCTTACCAAAGGTGGATTACATTCCATGAATATTTCAAACCGGAAAATAACCTCTTATCCATACAAGCAGGGATTCTCCTATAGAAATATGACACGTATCGGCAAAAAGCTTTATTTAGGAACAATGGATCATGGGTTGCTATGTTTTGATATCTCGACGGGTGAATTTAAAGAAAATATTATTGACTTGGGTTGTAATGTTATCATGTCTCTCTCCAGTGATGAAAAGAATTTGTTGTATATAGGCACTGATGGAAACGGGGTACATTTTGTTTCTGCGAATAATATGAAGATTGTTCGTTCCTTTTGTTACGAATCGGGAAATAAACAGGCGATCCGTTCCAATTCTGTCTATGCATTATTGGTTGATAGGGAAGGAGTGATTTGGATTGGTTTTTATCAGTTAGGCTTGGATTATACACTATATCAGAGCGGGTTATTTTCTACCTATGCCTATCTTCCTTATTTCGACTCAAAAGAGATGCCTGTTCGTGCAATAGCTGTTTCGAAAGACGAGAAACTGATAGGTTCGCGCAATGGACTTTTCTATATAGATGAAAAGAAACAGCGGTTTAAAAGTTTTAAGGTTCCCGAATTACGTTCCAATATGATTTTGTGTATTTATGCTTTTGAAGGAAAGTATTACATAGGTACTTATGGTGGCGGTATATATATCCTCAATCCTTCCACGTTGACTTTATCTGATTTTGAAACAGCAGACTTAAAATCAACTCCATTCCTGAAAGGACATGTGTTTTGCATAAAATCGGATGATGAAGGAAGTTTGTGGATGGCGACGTCTATGGGACTTTACTGTTATAGAGATGGAAAGCAAATCCGGCATTATACTACTGAAAATTCGAAATTACCGGGAGAGAATGTCTATGATATATGTTTTGATTCCACTCGTAAAGGATGGATTTGTACAGAGAACGGTTTATGCATTTGGGATCCATCAACCAATAGTTTGAAGTCGGATATGTTTCCTGAAGGGTTTATTCATAAAGATAAAATCCGGACAGTATACGAAGATTCTAATCATGAGCTTTATTTCCTTCCGGATAAAGGTGCAATTTTTATATCTGATTTGTCGATGAATCATTTTCGGAGAATGCAGTCGGGCACTCCTTTGGATGGAAAGGATGCAATGTTTATTATAGAAGATCATGAAGGTTGGTTGTGGATTGGTACTAATTTGGGCTTATATCGTTATGATAAGAAAGGTAATTTTATTCCCTATAATTTCGTAGATGGCTTGCCCAGTTCTATATTTATTACTTGTTTCCCTGTGATAGATGAAGAGGGTACGATGTGGTTCGGCAATTCGAAAGGTATGATTTATCTGACCTCGGAACAAAATGGCAGAAAAGCAAAATGGCATTATCCGGTTGCTATTACCGATGTATTAGTGAATGGAAAGCAATCGGTTTATGCTAAGATGAGTAGAGAAAATAACGTGTATAAAATAAAATTGGAAGCAGATCAGCGTAATTTGACAATCCGTTTCTCTGGGTTCACTTATTCGGAGCCTGCATATATGTCTTATAAATGTAAGATGGAAGGAATAGATAGCGACTGGCAATTATTGAGTGGACAATCTGAAATAACGTATTATGACTTATTATCCGGCAATTATCAGTTTAGAATTCATCGGGTGGATGATCCGGAGTCGGAAATTTGCCTGATGGTGACTATTGCTCCTCGTTTCAATGCTGTTATGTGGAGTGTGACTGTTTTAGTGATATTGATAATAACCTTGGCTTATATATATTATCGCCGGAGAATGAAACGAAACAACCTAATTCAGTCGAAGGAAAAACAGCAACCGGTAATAGAAGAAAAATATAGAAAGAGTAATGTGACTGAAGAAGAATGTAGGCGCTTGGCTGGCGAACTGGAACTTCTGATGCAAAGGGATCGACTATATGTTAATCCCAATCTGAAAATAGCAGACTTGGCTGCAATATTGAATGTTTCCACTTATACATTATCCTATTTATTCAATCAATATTTGGATAAAAACTATTATGACTATTTGAATGACTATCGCATAGAGGAGTTTAAGCGTTTGGTTGATAAAGATGAATATTCTAAATATACGTTGACAGCTTTAGCCGAACTATGTGGTTTTAGTTCGCGTACTTCCTTCTTTCGTTATTTTAAAAAGGTTATTGGAATTACTCCGAATGAATATATTCGAAGTATCGGAAAGACCAATGAAGAATAATATACTTATGTACCTTTCATTTTAAACTTTAGATTGATAAATACCTCTTTAGAGTCTCAAATAATAAATTGAGACTCTATGAAATTGAGAGTTAACTGTCTGATAATTAGAATGTGTGTTGATCGCTTGCTCTCCGCCAATAGGACGGAATTTATCTCTTTCTTTTTGAATATCCGTTTTCATATTTACCTTCTATATTTGCCAACGTAATGATAAACAAAAATCTAAGCAATGGAAAATATAGATATGTCATCCGTACAGTTGATTACTGATTCTTATCAGAATTATCATCGTTCCGTTTACTTGTATATCTTATATAAGATAGGAAAAGATGAAGACGCGAAAGATCTGGCTCAAGATGTATTTTTACGTTTGATGGATTATAAGCAAATGTTGCGACCGGAAACAATAAAGTACTTTATTTTCTCTATTTGCCGGAATTTGGTTATTGATTATTTGCGTCGTCATTATAAAATGCAGGAAATTACATCCTATTTTTTAGATCAGCTTCCTACCTTTATTAATGAGGTAGAGAGCCAGATAATCGCTAATGATTTATCTGTGTGTGAGCAGAAGAGAGTTCTCCGGCTGCCTGCGCAACGAAGAAAGATTTATGTAATGAGTCGCTTCAAGCATATATCGTCAGCGGATATTTCCGCTTGTCTCGGATTATCTGTCCGTACTGTAGAAAATCATTTGTTTATCAGTCGGAAAGAAATCCGTGAATATATCCAACAGTGTATCTAATATTAGAATAAATAGTATAAATGTTAGTTTTAAATTTTATGTATATGAAAAAAAGTCTCTTCAGATTTTCATCGAGAAGGATTCTATTCTCCACGGTGATAGCCTCTGCTCTTATAGCAGGTGGCTCGCAGGCTGTCTTTGCAGATGCCGGGGAAGTGCAAGTCGTATTGCAGACTGGTACAATTAAAGGTAAAATCGTGGATTCCAATGGCGAGCCCGTTATCGGTGCTAATGTTATGGTAAAAGGCACCACCAATGGCTGTATGACTGACATTGACGGAAACTTCTCATTGAAAGATGCCAAAGGAACTTTGGTTATCTCATATATTGGTTACAAAACGGAAGAAGTTCAAGTGAAAGGCCATGAAACCAGTTTGAAGATTGTATTGAAAGAAGACTCTGAACTACTCCTGGAAGTTGTAGTGGTGGGATACGGCAGTATGAAGAAAGAGTCGTTGACAGGCTCGGTAACAGTGGTCGACCAAAAACTTTTTAAAGACAAAGGTACGGTATCCAATCCGCTTTCGGCCATGCAAGGTCAGGTGCCGGGTTTACGCATCACCCGCTCGTCGGCTGCTCCCGGTGAAGAGGGATGGGGTGTCTCAATCCGTGGTTCTGTATCGAAGAACAAGGTAGAACCTCTCTTGATTATTGACGGTGTACCTGCCAGTGGTGTGAGTGAGATAGCTCAACTCAATGCCGATGACATCGAAACCATTAACTTCCTGAAAGATGCTTCGGCTGCCATTTATGGTGCAAAAGCGGCAGGTGGTGTGATTTTGGTAACTACCAAACGTCCCGATGCCGGCAGAACCAAGGTGGAATATAGTGGTTCGGTTACACGTAAAATTGTGGGTTTGCAGCCCCGCATGATGAGTATGGACGAATGGACGGATGGTGTGCTCCAAGCCCGCTTGAATGACGGCTATGGCGAAGACGACAACTGGGTGCGCTATGCCCGTTTGGCTAAAGCGATGAAGGGGAGTTGGATTAATCTGCATGGTGGAAATAATCCCGATGAAGATCCCATTCCGGGAGGATTCCGCGGTGTGGCCGACTTTGTGTTTCATGATATGAACTGGACTGATGTGCTGTGGGGGAACGCTACTTCTACCCAACATAACCTCAGCATAAGCGGAGGTTCGGAGAAATCGACCTACCGGCTCTCGCTTGGTTATTTGAATGACCAAGGGACGCTGCAATGGGGGAACAACTCGAACGAACGCTATAACGTACGTTTATTCAACAGCTTCAAGATAAACGACCGTATCAGCTTGGAAAGCAATATGTCAGCCAGTCGTCAGCATCAGGTGGCTCCTACACAGATTGGTAGTATATTAGGCAGTAGCATACCGCAGCCAGGGTTACCGGTTTCGACCATCGATGGCAAACCGTATGCGTGGGGAGGCATTCATACTCCCAACTGGTCGGCCGAGTTGGGAGGTGACAACAAACTTGTAGTGACCACTATGAATGTGAACGAGATTTTGAAAGTGAACATATTGGATGGCCTTGATTTTCAAGGTACTTTGGGGTACTCAACGAACAATGCGGCCCGTGACGAACAGTATCTTTCAATTGATTGGTATCAATACGATGGCACACCGATTCAAAACGAGAACTCTCCCTATCCTGCAAAAGAAAAATCATCGTATACTAAAAGCTCTGCACGTACCGATAATTACACGGCATCAGCTTTTCTCACTTATAAGAAATTATTTGATGAGGCTCACGACATATCGCTTATGGGAGGTGTGCAATATGACTATGCCGCTTACGATTATAGCGGTACCAAAGCAATGGACGTGGAAGCGGCAATCGAATCGCTTAACGGTAAAGGACAAATCTACATAGACAAGGTAGACCGTTGGGAGGAAGCTATTCTCTCTTATTTCGGTCGCTTGAATTACAACTATAAGTCAAGATATATGGTAGAAGTGAATGCTCGCTACGACGGCTCTTCGAAATTCTTGCCCAAGAATCGCTGGAACTTCTTCTGGGGCGCATCAGCCGGATGGCGTATCACTGAAGAGAAATTCATGGAGAACTTGCGTGACTATGTGAATGAACTGAAACTACGTGCCTCATATGGTGAGGTAGGTAACCAAAATGGTATCGGACGCTATGACGGCATCCAACTTTACAACTACAAATCGAACAGCGGTGCTTTGTTGGGCAACTCGAAAGGAACCTATGTGGAATCTGCCGGACTGGTGAGCACTGTGCGTACTTGGGAACGTATTTACAACTATAACTTGGGTATTGACTTCGGATTCTTCAACAATCGCCTTACGGGTACGTTCGAGATCTTTAAAAAGAAAAACGATAATATGTTGGTTTCGCGTCTGCATCCCGGTGTTCTGGGCGGAACTGCTCCCAGTACGAATAGTGGTAAGTTTGAAGCCAATGGTTACGATGTTAGTTTGACTTGGCATGATAAGATAGGCAGTTTCAACTACCATGTTGGCGGTACGTTAACCTATATGACCAATAAACTCGTTGATGGAGGTAACATCGTGGTGAGCGCAGGTTATAACGAAGCTGTGAATGGCTATCCGCTCAATTCGGTATTTGGCTACCGCTATGTGGGCAAGGTACAAAACCAAGACCAACTGGACTATTACGTGGACAAATATGTGGGCAGCAACTCTATCGCCCTGCCTGCCAACTTGCGTTTGGGCGACCACATGTATGAAGATGTGAACAAAGACGATAAACTGACACAAGATGACCTTGTATTTCTCGGTTCCGACGACCCCAAATATTCGTTCTCGTTTAATTTCGGATGCGAGTGGAAAGGATTCGATTTCAATACCGTATTCCAAGGTGTGGGCAAGCGTACCATCTATCGTGAAATCGACTCTTGGAAAGTGCCTTTCAAGGCTATTTGGCTGAACACTACCAACCAGTCGGTGGGTAATGTATGGAGTCCTGAAACTCCCAATAACCATTTTCCTACTTATTCAAACAGTAATGACATCAATAATTACAACTACATTCCCTCTACCTGGTCAGCCGATAACGGAGCTTACCTGCGTCTCAAAGAGATTGTACTTGGTTACACATTGCCAAAGGCATGGATGAATAAGAGCGGTTTCATCAGCAACTTGCGTATTTATGTATCGGGCGCCGATTTATGGGAAAAATCGTATATCACCGATGGTTGGGATCCCGAAGCCACCCGTAAGGTGGAAAACAAGCAACGCTATCCGTTTAACCGCACCGTGACTTTCGGTGTGAATGCCACATTCTAATTTTTATTCTTAATATTGAAGATAACAATGAAAAAAATAGTATATATTTTAGGAATTATTTGCGCCATGATCATGCAGTCGTGTTTAGACCTTGAGCCCAAGACGCAATTGGCGGATACCAACTATTGGAAGTCGCCCGAACACTTCAAACTTTTTGCCACCCAGTTCTATGGCTGGTCGGCCGACTTTCGATGGCTCGACGACAGTCAGCACGCCGATATTCGCTCGGATTTGTTTGCCGGCAGCACGGTGAACATCTATAGTAACGGAACGAACAGCATTCCGTCATCCGACAAGCATTATGCCGACAATTACAATCGTATTCGCCAAGTCAACACCTTGTTGCAACAGGCTGATGCGTATGAACAACAAGCCGACATTGCCATTTCAGTGGGGGAAGCCCGTTTCTTCCGTGCTTATTGTTACTTCGAGTTATTGCAGGCTTACGGTGACCTTATCATAGCCCGCACGCCGCTCGACATCGACTCGCCTGAGATGCAGAAGGCTCGCAATCCGCGTACCGAGGTGGCTGACTTCATCATTGACGACTTGAAAGAAGCCGCTAAACTATTGCCCGTTGATAAGGCTATCAGCAGCAGCGATGAAGGTCGCCTTTCCAGCGAAGCCGCTTTGGCGTTTCTTTCGCGTGTAGCCCTTTACGAAGGTACATGGGAGAAATTTCATAATGGCGGTCAAAATACCGAACGTACAAAAGATTTGCTCAATACCGCAGCACAGGCGGCTCATGATGTAATGGCGGGCGGAGCATTCGAGCTTTTTGCTCCTCAAGAATTGGGAACGGAAGCCTACAAGTATCTCTTTATCTTGGAGAATGAAAAGTCAAACCCTGCCAATATCAATAAAACAGGTAATAAAGAGTATATCTTTACCCGCCGCCACGACCCTGTTATCAATTCTATTGGTTTCAACATTACACAAGGGCGTTTGGGCAATGCCTTGTACGTTACTCGCAAAATGGCTAATATGTATCTGCAAAGCAATGGGTTACCCATCAATCCCCAAACGTGGAATTACACGAAAGTGGATGATGAATATAAAAATCGCGACAACCGCATGAACAATCAGCTTATGGTGCCCGGACAGACTTATTGGGGTACAAATGGCGGACGCATTGATTGGAGCGGCGATGCTGCCGAAATAGCCAATGCCTCGCATAGGAACTTCATGCCTCAAACCGGTACGGGCTACTTTCCCCACAAGTGGTGCAGCGAACGTGACGGAGTGCCCACCGGTATGGAAGCTTACGACTTCCCCGTCATCCGCTATGCCGAGGTGCTGCTGAACTATGCCGAAGCTGTGTTTGAACGCGATGGACAAATATCAGATGAAGACTTGGCTATCAGCTTGAACTTGACACGTAAACGCATTAACCCCGAAATGCCTGACTTGACTAACGACTTTGTCACGGCAAATAATTTGGATATGCGCACAGAGATTCGTCGTGAGCGTACCATCGAGTTTTTCGATGAGAATTTCCGCATTGATGATCTGAAGCGTTGGAAGACGGCCGAAGACGAAATGCCGATGAATCTCACCGGTGTGAAGTGGAAAGATACTGATTTTGAAAGCAGATGGCCCGATGCTTCTTTTAAAGACAAAGATGGTGAAGGCTGCATTATTCACGAAAAAGGACGCAACTGGCACGAAAAGCATTACTTGTTGCCGCTGCCCACTGACCAACTCAAGCTGAACTCCAACTTGAAACAAAATCCGGGTTGGAACCAATAATCCATTCATTATTCATTTATAAAGTAATCGAATTATGACATACAAAAACATACTTCAAAAGGGTGCATTTGCAACACTGTTGGCGGGTGCCTTGGTGGTGACCGTTTCGTGCAACGATGACGATGTATCCCCCGTTTTAGAAGAGAGAGTGCTCGTTAAGGAAATCAACCTTGAGGTGACTCCCGAACTGCCTCTGCTGATAGACACTGATACTTTGATAAAATATACCGTAGGCCCGGATGAGGCTTTCAACAAAGAGGTGGTATGGAAATCGACTGTGCCCGATGTGGCTACCGTAGATGCCGAAGGACGCATCACTGCAGTGAAGGCCGGTAATACGGTCATTTCGGCCAAACCGGTTGTAGGCTATTCTGCCACTTCGACCATCAATGTGAAGGTGGTAAACGAAATCATTCACATCACTGATATCAGTCTTACTAATGAAGAGCTTGAAGTGTTTGTTACCTCGACTCTGCCGCTCATTTGGCAGACTACTCCGGTCGTTCCCACTTACCCCGGAGTGATTTGGAAAAGCCTTACTCCCGATAAAGCCACCGTCAATGAAAAAGGCGAGGTGAAAGGTGTGGCCGAAGGAACGGCACGCATACAAGTCACCGCTACTGACGACAAACATTTCACAAAAGTGTTTGAGATTAAGGTGAAGCCTATTATTTATATCGAAAGTATGGAATTCGTGAAGGATACCGATAAGCTGGCTTTAGGCGAAACCTATACTCCGCAGATGAATGTAACGCCGGCAGACGCTACGCTGTCGTACATCGCATGGGAAAGCAGCAAGCCCGATGTTGTAGAGATTGACGAAAAAGGCCGGTTTGTGGCGAAGGCTTACGGCAATGCCGTGATTACTGCTTTGGCAGACTATGGCGACGGTAAACCTATCAAAGCTACGATGAGTATCAATGTGAGTGAGGGATTGATGAACGACCAATTTACCATTGAGAACATCTGGCAACCATTCGGCAATTTCAATCATCGAGAATTTGAATGGATGGAGAACGATGGAGTACTTCGCATATTACCCGGTGACGATAAGGCTTACAAGGCTGTGCGCATTTGTCGTACCGGAGGATTTGGGTTCAACGTAACCAACTATCCCATCTTGGCCTTTAAAGTGAAATTCCCCGAAAATGTGTTCGAAGCATCAACAAGCATAGAGTGGTATCTCGACATTTGGGGTGGAAGCGGCATTACCGTAGCCGGTAAATATGGCGAAGATACCGATAAAGGAAAAAACGCCATGACTGTGGCAGATTGTGGCGAATACAAAGTATTCTACGCCGACTTTACGAAGAAATTCCTCGGCAAGAATCAACAGTATATGCCTACTGCATTGACGAAGTACGACACGGTGGAACTTCAATTTTGGAAAATATGGTATGAAGCCAGCGAAACTGGCAGTATCTATGTGGATTGGGTGAAGACCTTCGAATCGGAACAGGAACTGAAAGATTTGATTAAAGCTGAAAAAGCCGAATAATGGTAGCCGACTTCTCAGAAACTGATTGAATAACAAAATGAATATTGAATATATGAAAAATTTGATTTATACCTTCGTGGGCAGCATGGCACTTGTGTTGCTGACCGGCTGTAGTGCTGAGTTCGAGAACGGAACTCCCGAACCATGGCAACGCGAAATCAACCCCAATGAAAATTATGAGTACACCATCAAGCACCCTTGTCTGGTGAACACCGAAGCCGATTTTGAACGTGCACGCCGTAAAGTGAATGAAGGCGCCGAACCTTGGATTAGTGGTTGGCAAAAATTGTGCGACAGCCGATTTGCCCAACTGAATTATAACTCAAATCCGCAAGAAGAAATTGTGCGCCACTCAAAAGGCGGAAACTTCAATACGGCTGCTTTTGATGCCGGTGCCGCTTATCAGTTGGCTTTACGCTGGAAAATTTCGGGAGATGAAGATTATGCGAAAGCGGCTATTAAAATTCTGAACGGATGGGCTAAAACTTGTAAAGGGGTGAACTATAAAACGTGGCCTGACGACAGCCATCGCCTGCTTGCTGCCGGATTTATCGGTTACCAGTTTGCTGCTCCCGCTGAACTGATGCGCGACTACGAAGGCTGGAAAACCGAGGATTTCGAAATCTTCAAGAAATGGATAGATAAAACTTTCTATCCTATCTGCGACGATTTCTTAGATAACCACTTTAACTCTTCAGCCATTGCAGGTTGGATGAGTTGGGATCTGCCCGCCATGCTCACCATTCTTTCTATCGGCGTGCTGAATGATGACGATGCTAAGATTAAACAAGCCCTGGAGTTTTTCTACCACGGAAAAGGTATGGGCTGTATCGAGTGGTCGGTGAGAGGTATGCACGAAGACCCGGAAGGAAAAGTGAAAGGCAGACATTTGGCACAGAGCCAGGAGATGGGACGCGACCAGGGGCACGCCACTCTCAATGTCGGTTTGCACGCTTACTTCTGCCGTACGGCTTATAACATGGGTATCGACCTTTTTGCCTACAACGACAACATTGTTCTCGACCTCTGCGAATATACGGCTAAGTATAACTTGACTTCGGCTGAAGATGTAGAAATGCCTTTCGAACCTTACTATCACCCCAAATATGGTTGGCACGAGAAGGTGTCGGCCGAGGCTAAGGGGCGTGCCCGTCCGGGATGGGAACTCCTCTACAATCATTATGCCAAGGTGAAAGGTATGAATGCACCCTATTCTCAAGCCTTTGCCGAAAAGGAACGCCCCGAAGGATATGGTGAGCGTGGAACTGCTGAAGCCGGCGATTTGGGATTTGGGACATTATTATATACTGAAGAATAACTTTTGAGTTTTCCGGCTGATTTCAAGGAGTTAAGAGGTTAGACTTCTTAACTCCTTGATACTACTCTGTGAAACCTTCACAACTCTTTCCTTATGATAAATAGATTATTTCCTACCTTATTATTCTTTATCTGCTTCTTTTATAGTTTGCCTCAAACGGCAAAGGCGCAAAACAACGAGTGGGAAAATCCCGCCAAATATGAGTGGAACAAAGAGAGGCCACATGCTGACTTTCGTCTCTACGAACAGGCAGAGGATGCAGTGAACGACAAACCCCGAAAATCGTCTTGGCAACATTCGTTGAATGGTGTGTGGAAGTTTATCTATGCCCCTACTATAGCAGCGAGCATAAAAGATTTTTATCGGATAGATTTACCCGACAGTAATTGGGATACAATAACAGTTCCTTCTAACTGGGAAATCCAAGGATTCGGTGAACCGATAATCCGCAACATTCAGTATGTATTTTCATCCAATCCACCTTATATTGACGTAGACAATCCTGTGGGTACCTATCGGCGCACATTTACGGTTCCTCGAAACTGGCAGGAGCGCGAAGTATTTCTGCACTTCGGCTCCATTAGCGGCTATGCCCGCATTTATGTGAACGGGCAGCAAGTCGGAATGACCAAAGCTTCCAAAACACCGGCTGAATTTAATGTGACGAACTATCTGAAAGAAGGAGAAAATTTACTGGCAGTACAGATTTATCGCTGGCATGATGGCAGCTATATGGAAGACCAGGATTTTTGGCGACTGACCGGGATTGAACGTGATGTATTCTTGCAAGCTTACCCTAAACTGACTATTTGGGATTTTTTCTTAAAATCAAGTTTGGATAGTACATATAAGAATGGTATATTCAATGCTACCGTAGATTTGCGTGAATTTACAGGTAATAATGTAAAAAAAGGAACACTCAAACTGGAATTATTGGATAAAACCGGCAAAATAGTTTTGTCACAACAAAAGAAATTTGACATAGAAGATGAGTTTACCCAATTAGCTTTTTCGGGCGTCATTAAGAATGTATCCAAATGGAATGCTGAAAAGCCATCTCTTTATGATTGTGTCATCACACTTTGGGATGATAAAAACAAGCAGCTTGCAGTTACTGCCTGTAAGACCGGTTTCAGAAAGATAGAAATAAAGAATGCTCGATTATTGGTGAATGGTGTTCCGACTTATATAAAAGGCGTGAACCGTCATGAGCATAATGACAGCTTGGGGCACGTCCAAACTCGCGAATTTATGATGAATGACCTGAAATTGATAAAACAACTGAATATGAATGCTGTTCGTACCAGTCATTATCCCAATCATCCGTTGTTTTATAAATTATGTGACCAATATGGCATTTACATTATAGATGAAGCCAATATTGAAACCCACGGAATGGGCTCAGTTCCTTATTTCAAAGATACCATTCCGCATCCTGCTTATCGTTCCGAATGGTATGCGGCTCATGTAGACCGTATCACCCGTATGGTGGAAAGAGATAAAAATCATCCGTGCGTCATAGGCTGGTCGTTAGGGAATGAATGTGGTAATGGAATCGTATTCCATGATGAATATAAACGTCTGAAAGAATATGACCCAAGTCGTTTTGTGCAATTCGAACAGGCTTGGGAGGACTGGAATACAGATATTGTATGTCCGATGTATCCCAATATGTGGAAAATAACGGAATATGCCAAGTCCGGTAAACAGCGCCCCTTTATCATGTGTGAGTATGCCCATGCCCAGGGGAATAGTAATGGTAACTTCAAAGACCTTTGGGATGTTATTTATGACAGTCCAAATTTGCAAGGTGGTTTTATTTGGGACTTTATGGATCAAGGGTTTAAAATGAAGACAGAACCGGGAGACGGACGCATCTACTGGACGTACAATGGAAAAATGGGAAGTTATAAATGGCTGGAAGATAGGAAAGGGGAATTAAATACAGGAACCGACGGCTTAATTTCTGCTAATGGCATTCCCAAACCACAAGCGTATGAAGTAAAGAAAGTCTATCAGTACATTCAGTTTAACGCGAAAGATTTGAGTAAAGGGATTGTTTCAATCAGGAATCGTTATGATTTTACCAATCTGAATGAATATGCTTTTACTTGGGAAGTATATAAGAACGGAGAGAAATTCTCTACAGGAAATTTCAATGTTGAATTAAAACCTCATGCGGAAAAAGAGGTACGATTGAATCTTCCAGTCATTCCGGAAGATGGAAATGAATATTTTCTCAACCTCTATGCCTATACAAAGGTTGCTACCGATTTAATTCCTGTACATTATGAAGTGGCTAAGGAACAGATAAAGCTAAATAGAGGCAGTTTCTTTGCTTCTCTTTCGGCTTGTTCGGGTAAGTTGTCTTATGAAACGAAAGACAATGTTTTATCTTTTCAGTCGGATGCCGTCTCCGGTAAGATTGATTTGAAAAAAGGAGTGCTGTTTAATTATAGCATAAACGGCAAACAACCCATTAAGCAATATCCGGAACCGGCTTTTTGGCGTGCTCCGGTTGATAATGATTTCGGGAATAAAATGCCCTGGTTGGCAGGTGTCTGGCGGACAGCGCATGTGAACCGTTATGTGAAGAACGTGGTTATAGAGGAAAAGAACGAAAAAGGATTGTCCATAAAAATTGATTGGATATTAAGTGACATTCAAGTTCCTTACACGATAGAATATTTGATACGTAATAATGCATCTATTATTGTGACAGGAAGTATTGACTTGACAGGAACGAGACTTCCTGAACTTCCTCGCTTCGGTATGCGGATGGAATTGCAACAACCCTATGAAAATCTGACTTATTATGGTAGGGGACCTTTTGAAAACTACATCGACCGTTATTCAAGCTCGTTCATCGGGCGATATGAGGATAAAGTCGACAATCAGTTCTATTGGTATATACGTCCACAGGAAACCGGAAATAAAACGGATGTTCGTTGGCTGGCTTTATTGAATAGTGAAGGAGAGGGAGTGAAGATTACAGGTCTGCAACCTATCGCATTTTCCGCTCTGCATTTCTCACCGGAAGACCTTGACCCCGGTTTGACCCGCAAATTGCAGCATACCATTGATATTGTTCCGCAAAAGAATATTTTCCTGCATGTTGATTTGAAGCAACGCGGATTAGGCGGTGATAATAGTTGGGGGATGTATCCACACAATAAATATCGTTTGCTTGATAAAAAATATGTTTATAGCTATATGATTGAATTGATAGACTGATAAATAATTAGAATAGCATAGAGATAATGGAAATGTGATTGATAAGTATTGCGCTATGGGTTCTCCACATTCTCCTAATCGGGAAGAGACAGAACTACTGAAACGGGAAGGATGGAGTACGGCAAAAGAAATGATTATAGTCTTTTTTACTGTTAAAATCTAACGCCAGGTTGCATAATTGTACAACTTGGCGTATATTTGTAATATGAAACGTAAGATTATGTCTTATTCAATGGCTTTCAGAAAAAGAGTCAGAAGACACCATCAGGAGAGATAGAAAAGGCGTTAAAAATAAAGGAGGCTTATTATGGAGACAAACAATCATCAAATCGTTGATTACAGTGCTGTGTTAGAAGCACAGTATGGAGCACTGGGCACTCCTGAACGTGCGAAGTTTGACGAAGAAGCTTATGCTTTTTATACGAGTCAAATACTTTTGGATGCGCGAAAGAATGCCAGATTGACGCAGGAAGAGCTTGCAAAACGTATCGGTGCCAACAAATCATACATCTCACGCATTGAGAAAGGCATTACAGTTCCGAGTGTTGCTACTTTCTATCGTATCATAAATGCTTTAGGATTAACGATTGAGCTTAAACCTGCTTTATGATTTAGGTTATTTTGCAATAATAAAAAGTCCCATTCCATTTATTTGGTTCGGGACTTTTGTTTTTATTTGGATTGTATTGAGTAAATTATTTACCCCCTTCGTATTTAGTTATGTACATATAGAGAATACGAAGGGGCTACTTTTTTAAAAAAGGAATGTGCTCTTTTGGAGATTTTTATGTATGTTTGTCACATGTTTAATATGAAAGGAAGCAGTTGTAAGTGAAGAACACGATTAAATATCTGATTCTTATATTAATATATTTGGCTTGTGGGGGTAATCTACAAGCCCAAAACTATACATTCCGTAATGTCGTCATGTCCGACGGGCTATCCGGACTGTTGGTGAATGCCATTTATAAAGATTCCGAAGGTTTTGTATGGTTGGGGACGGATAATTGCCTCGACCGTTTTGATGGTGTGAAAGTGCGCCATTTTGAATTCCGTGGCATTGAGTCGGGAAGAAAGAAACGGGTAAACAGTGTTACGGAAACATCCAATAAACAACTTTGGGTGGGAAACGGAATCGGGCTTTGGCGGTTGAATCGCCCAAACAGCCAATTGGAAAGGATTGTCCCCGAAAAGATAGACTTTGCCGTCAATACGTTACTGGCCGATGGAGATATTCTTTATATCGGCACAGAGAAAGGCTTATTCATTCATAAAGACGGTCAGTTGCTTCAAGTCTTGACAGACCGGAATATGCTTGCCGCCTGTAACAGAATCATGGATATTTGTCTGAATGAAGATAAAACCGTATTATGGTTGGCCACGGTACAGGGATTGTTCTCTTATTCACTGAAAGACGGCAAGATTGATTCCTGGCATTTTCAGGAGAATGTGCCCGAAGCCGATTATTTCCGTTGCCTTACTCGTATCGGCGAAACGCTCTATCTCGGTACAATGAGCCAAGGTGTAGTACGTTTCGATATAAAGAAGGAATCATTCTCTCATGCGGTATCTTTGGGGTGCGATGTCATTTCCGATATTTCCAGCGATGGTAAAGGGACTGTGTATATAGCTACTGACGGCAATGGCGTACACTTCCTTTCACACAAAGACCAACAAGTGACACGTCGTTTTTACCATGATGTCAATGATAAGGAAGGAATTCGCAGTAATTCTATTTATTCCTTACTTATAGATGATAGAGGTGCCGTCTGGGTGGGGCATTTTCAGGCAGGACTGGATTATTCACTCTATCAGAACGGCCTTTTCCGTACGTATGATTATCCACCTTTGTTTAATTCGGCCAATCTTTCCATCCGTTCTTTTGTAAACAAAGGGCAAGAGAAGGTCATCGGTTCGCGTGACGGCTTGTTTTATATAAACGAAGCTACCGGAGTAGTGAAGAGTTTTGTAAAACCCGTCTTGACCTCGGATTTGATACTGACAATCTGCTTCTATCAAGGAGAATATTACATCGGTACGTATGGTGGCGGTATGATGGTATTGAATCCGGAAACGCTGTCTCTGAAATATTTTGCCCAAGGTGATACGGAGCTTTTCCAGAAAGGACATATCTTCTGTGTGAAACCGGATGCCAAAGGAAATCTTTGGATAGGTACTTCGCAAGGGCTGTTCAGCTATAACGGACAGACAAAGCAGATAAAGAGCTTCACCAGTGCCAACTCCCAACTGCCGGAAGGCAATGTGTATGAAGTCAGTTTTGACTCTACCGGCAAAGGATGGATTGCTACCGAAACCGGTATGTGTATTTACGACCCGGCTTCCCAAAGTTTGCGTTCCAATGTCTTTCCCGAAGGATTCGTGAATAAAGATAAGGTTCGTACTATCTACGAAGATGCTGAACACAACCTCTATTTTATCCGTGAGAAAGGAAGCCTGTTTACATCCACTTTAACGATGGACCGTTTCCAGAACCGCTCTATCTTTTCTACTCTTCCGGACAACTCGCTAATGTCTGTTATAGAAGATAACCAAGGCTGGTTGTGGGTGGCTTGCAATGACGGGTTATTGCGTATCAAAGAAGAGGGAGAGGAATATGATGCTTTCACTTTCAATGATGGAGTGCCGGGACCAACTTTTACGAATGGAGCTGCTTATAAAGATGAAAAAGGACTATTGTGGTTTGGTAACACTAAAGGACTGATTTATGTCGATCCGAAACGTGTGGACGAGGTGCGTGGCAAGGTCCGTTCGATCGTATTTACTGACATATTAGCTAATGGTGTCCCTTTTACCAGCTCCTCTTTGAAATACAATCAGAATAATTTGACTTTCTGTTTCACAGACTTTGCTTATGGTCTCCCATCTGCCTTACTATATGAATATCGACTGGAAGGAGTGGACAAGGACTGGAAATTATTGGCTGCACAGAACGAAGTTTCTTATTACGGACTTTCTTCCGGGACTTATACTTTTCGTGTACGTCTTCCGGGAAATGAGCAATCCGAAGCTAGCTGTCAAGTGACGGTATGCCCTATGATACCTTGGTGGGGATGGGGACTTTCCGTTTTATTAATCGTAGGAATTATAGCCTTTATACGGTATTATGTCTGGAAACGTATGCGTCGTTTGCTTGTTTCTTCTGCTTCGCCGGTTGTGGTATCATCAGCAGAGGAGGAGATACAACAAAGAGAACAGTCTGTAGAACAACATCCGGAAGTAAATTCAGAACAACAACCTTCCGTTGTTGAAGAGAAATATAAGACCAATAGACTGACCGAAGAGGAATGTAAAGAACTTCATAAAAAACTGGTGGCTTATGTGGAGAAAGAAAAGCCATATATCAATCCCGATTTGAAGATGGGTGACCTGGCTTCTGCATTGGATACTTCTTCACATTCATTATCGTATCTTTTGAACCAGTATCTTAATCAGTCCTACTATGATTTTATCAACGAATATCGCGTTACCCAATTCAAAAAGATGGTAGCGGATAGCCAATATTCCCGCTATACTTTGACTGCACTGGCAGAACTTTGTGGATTCAGTTCGCGTGCCTCCTTCTTCCGCTCATTCAAAAAGAGTACGGGAGTTACTCCGAATGAATACATCCGTAGTATCGGCGGAACAGCCAAAGAAGAGTAACTTTCCGACTTATTATCCCTGAAATCTATTTTGCATCCATATTACCTTCACCCTTCACTTCTCCCTGTTCATCGGGGTTAGAGGGTGAACCCTGCCCTTTCACTTGGTGAACCCCTTCTCTTTTATTCTTTTCCTATTTCCAATCTGTTATTAGATAAGTTCTTCTTCTCCCTATCTAAACTTCCTTTTCCTTAATTGCAAAGTTGTTTTTTATAGGAAGCAAACTTTAAATGCAAGTTTTGTTTTTATAATCAAAGCTTGCATTTATAAAAACAAAACTTGCATTTATATAATCAGAACTTTCATTTATAGTTTATCATTAACCAAAAGCAACTTTGCAACAAGGGCAAAACAAGTTTATCATTAATGAAAAGGAACTTATCTCTTAATGTCCTGCATCATCATTAGCCTGAATGTAAGATGAAGGAAAGGCCAAAATGGTGAAGAAAGGGAGTAAAGAGGTGAAGGGGGTGAAAGCAAATGGGTATAAGGAGAGCGAAAATACATTGTTTTTTAGTAAATAGAGTATCAAATTATAAAATGAGACTCTGTTTGTTGTGAATGTAACTTCTTGATATATAATGATATATATGCAAATAAGTCTATCTGGATTCTTGGAGATTACTCTGTCCTGTTTTCGAGCTGTTATATCCAAAATCACCTCTATATTTGCATCGTGATCAAAACCGAAAAAGATAGTATTATGGAGACAACAGCTAACACTTATGACGACATTATCACCCGTTCTTATGAAGAATATTATCAGGTGATTCTTACCTATATTACTTATCGTATCACTCATCGCTACGAAGCGGAGGATCTAACCCAAGATGTATTTGTACGTCTGCTGGACTACAAACAAATGCTCCGTCCCGACACAGTGAAATATTTTCTGTTCACTATTGCCCGCAATATTGTAATCGACTATATCCGTCGTTATTATAAGAAGCAGGAGATAGACAGCTACATCTATGATACTATGTCTACTTCTACCAATGAAACCGAAGAAAAAATTATCGGTGATGATTTAATGACAATGGAACGAATCCGCTTGGCTGCTATGCCCGAACAACGTCGGTTAATTTATACATTGAACCGCTTCGAAAATAAAACGTCTCCGGAAATCGCAAATGAACTGAATTTAAGTTGCAGGACGGTGGAAAACCATCTGTTTCTGGGACGTCGTGAAATGCGCGAGTTTTTCCGGAATTGTATATAATCTTATTCATTAATAAATAACCCTTTGTGCTTATGGAAAAGGAGTCAGAATTTACAAAGAGGTACTTGTATGCCTCACCTTATTTTAGAGAACAAAAATTTAATACTATTTTTAAACCTCAAATTTAATTTTATGAAACGAAGAGGATTAATATTTAATTCGCGACCTAACAAAACAGCAGTGTTTGCGTTAGGATTAATGCTGGGACTTTGTCCTGTTTCAAAGGCGTGGGCCGATACAAACATGAAAGATAGTCAAGTAGTGGCACAGGCTCAAAAGAAAGTGAAAGGTCAAGTCGTTGATGCAATAGGCGAACCATTGATTGGTGTGAATATTACTGTAATAGGAGGAACAGAAGGAACTATTACGGATATCGACGGAAATTATACGATTGGTGTACCTGCTGGAGCTAAGTTGAAATTCAGCTATATTGGTTATAAGGATCAAATTATAGATGTGGCTGCACAAACTGTGATAAATGTAAAATTGCAGGAAGATAGCGAAGTGTTGGACGAAGTTGTGGTAGTGGGATACGGTTCACAAAGGAAGGAGACATTGACTGGTGCTGTAACAGTGGTATCTGATAAAATGTTGAAGAATAAAGGAACGATGTCAAGTCCGTTACAGGCAATGCAAGGTCAGGTTCCGGGTGTTACGATCACTCGCAATTCGGCAGCTCCGGGAGATGAGAGCTGGGGCTTGAAATTGCGTGGTTCTGTTTCTGCAAATAATGCGGAGCCATTGATCGTTATTGACGGAGTTGCTTATGATGGTGTAAATGCACTGCGTAATATCAACCCTTCTGATATTCAGTCTATCAATTTTCTGAAAGATGCATCGGCTGCTATTTATGGTTCCCGGGCTGCAGGTGGTGTGGTATTGGTAACCACTAAGCAGGCAAAGGAAGGAAAAGCGAGAATAGAATATAGCGGTTCATACACTTACAAGATGGTGGGATTGCAGCCGGAGCTGATGACTATGAACGAGTGGGCAAATGCAGTGTTACAGACTTGTCAGAACGATGGTCAGCCGGATTCTTACTCATGGGTGAAATATGCGAAAATGGCATTGGCTAATGAAGGTAAATACATTGATTTGGACCACAGTGCAAATCCTTTTGCTCCCAGCTATTCAGATGTAATGGATTTCGTGTTCATGGATACCAACTGGCAAGATGTGTTGTTCGGCAATTCTTATTCTACGCAACATGACTTAGCTGTTTCTGGAGGTACAGAAAAGAATTTATATCGCTTGTCCGTAGGGTATATGTATGATGACAGTAACTTGAAGTGGGGAAATAATAACAATCAGCGTTTCAATCTTCGTTTGACTAATAAACTGAAAGTCTTTGATAACTTTTCTATTGAATCTGTGATAGCCTATAACCGCCAGGATCAGGTGGCTCCTTCACAACTGAATAGAACATTGACTTCCAGTTATCCGCAACCGGGACTTCCGGCTTCTACGATTGATGGAAAACCTTATTCGTGGGGAACTTGGTTGTCACCGATTTGGTTTGCCGAATTGGGTGGAGATAATAAACTGAAAGTATCTGAAATTAATATCAGTGAGAAATTCACTTACAATATTAATAAACATCTGGATGTAGTAGCAAATCTCGGTTATAACTCCGGAGTAGCTTCACGTGATATAAAGAAGATGGCTATTACTTCTTATAATTATGCGGGAACCAAGATAAACACCAAGGCCGACGGTTACAAACAGGAAGAGTCGTCTTACGAGAAAACAAGTTCACGTACAGACTTCTATTCTATGGCAGGTTATGTTGATTATCACAATACATTTGCGCAGCATCATAATGTAAGTGCAATGGTTGGTGCTCAATATGAATTGAAAGAATATGATTATTTTGGTGTATCGGTGAAAGATATACAGAACTCGTTGGAAACTGTAAATGGGGCAGGTCTGGTAAATCTGACAGACAAACATGGTACGAAGTGGCATGAGGCTGTGATGTCCTACTATTCTCGTTTAAACTATAACTATAAGTCAAAATACTTATTGGAAGTAAATATGCGTTATGATGGTTCTTCCAAGTTTAAACCGGAAAATCGCTGGGACTTCTTTTATGGAATATCCGGTGGATGGCGTATTACGGAAGAGGCGTTTATGAAGAACATCAAATGGTTGAATGATTTGAAAATCCGTCTTTCTTATGGTGAAGTTGGTAACCAAAGTGGTATTGATCGTTACGATGGTACGCAGTTCTATAAATTTGAATCTCAAAGCGGAGCTTATATCGGTCCTAACAAAGGCACTATCATAGATACGAATGGTAAAATCGCTTCTCTGGGACGTGAATGGGAACGCATTAAGAATTATAACTTAGGATTGGATTTCTCTTTGTTTAATTCTCGTCTGACAGGTACTGCCGAAGTGTACATGAAACGTAATGATAATATGTTGATTAATGTTTCTTATCCGGGAGTTCTGGGTGATAACGCAGGTATGTCAAACAATGGAAAATTCAGATCACATGGATGGGAAGTCATGGTAAACTGGTCTGATAAGATTGGAAAAGACTTCACTTATCATATAGGAGGTACTTATTCTTTCAATACGAATAAACTGACGGATATTGGTGCAGTTTCAGTTCTGAAATCCGGTTTTGTTGATAAACAGCAAGGTTATCCGTTGAATAGTATTTTTGGTTTGCGTTATGCCGGCAAAGCACAGACAGAAGAAGAACGTCAAAAATATCTATATCGCTTCCTGACTGGTAATACTATCGGACTGACAGAACAAAACTTCCGTTTGGGAGATAATATGTATGCTGACGTAAATAATGACGGCAAACTGGATCAGAATGATATTGTTTATTTAGGTACAGATGATCCGAAAATCTCTTTCTCTTTTAATGTAGGAGCAGAATGGAAGGGATTTGATTTATCACTAGTTTTCCAGGGTGCTGCTCAACGTACAATCTTCCGTACGGGAGATAATAACGGTAATGAGATTTGGCGTATACCGATGAAAGCATTATATCTGAACACTTCGAATCAATCGGTAGGTAACACGTGGAGTCCGGAGAACCGGGGCGCTTATTATCCGACATATAGTAATAAGAATGAAATCAATGACTACAACTATCAGGCTTCTTCCTGGTCAGTGGAAGATGGTTCTTACATTCGTCTGAAAAATGTGACATTGGGATACAATGTTCCTTCTGCCTTTTTGGCTAAAACGAAAGCAATTAGTTCTTGTCGTATATATGTAGCAGGTGCTGATCTTTGGGAATATTCTAAGATTAACGACGGATGGGATCCGGAGGCTAGCCGTAAGGTATCAGCAGCAGGACGTTTCCCCTTTGTCCGTACAGTGACTTTCGGATTAAATCTAACTTTTTAATGTATGAAGAATATGAAACTATATAAGAAAGCTCTTTTAATTTTATCGCTTGGTCTGACACTGAATTCGTGTCTGGATCTTGATCCGCAGGACCAACTGGCAGATGGCAACTTATGGGGGGCGGCAGATGATTTTAAATATTTTGCAACTAATTTCTATGGTTGGACCCGTGATTTCAAGTCTGTTATTTCTGATGGTGCACATTCTGACTGGCGTTCGGACTTGATGACTTCCAGTTCTGTAAATATGTACAGTAACGGTAGCAATCCGATTCCTACTTCAGACGGTAACTATACGAGTAATTATGCCCATATTCGCCGTTGCAATTTGTTGCTACAAAAAGCAGCGTCTTTTTCCGGTAACGGTGATATCAGCCGCTATGTAGCGGAAGCCAAGTTTTTCCGTGCTTATTCTTACTTTGATTTGGTGCAGTTGTTCGGAGATGTGATTATCACTAAAGAACCGCTGGATATTACTTCACCCGAGTTACGCATGAGCCGCAATGACCGTAGCGAAGTGATTGACTTCGTGATTCAGGATTTGAAGGATGCGGCTGAAGTATTGCCGGAAATTATTGCGACGGATGAAGAAGGACGTATTTCAAAATGGGGAGCTTATGCATTCCTTTCACGTGTCGCTTTATATGAAGGCACATGGCAACAAAACCGCAATAATGAAGAACGTGGCAAAGCATTGTTGAGTATTGCAGCGGATGCGGCGAAAAAAGTTATCGACAGTAAGCAATTCGAGCTATTCAAACCAGCAGCATTGGGAGAGATGGCTTATAAATACCTGTTCATTTTAGAGAATGTACAGTCTAATCCTGCGAATCTGACTAAGAGTGCCAATAAAGAATATATATTCTATCGCCGTCATGATGAAACGATTGCTCCGATCGGGACTAATATTACACATGGTTGTGTAGCGAACGTGCAATATATTAACCGTAAATTTGTGAATATGTATCTTTGTAGCAATGGGCTACCTATTGACTATACCAAGAGTGCTGACGTCTTTAAAGGTTATGGAGGTCTGACTACGGAATTTGAAAATCGTGATAATCGCATGAAGAACTGTCTTCTGGCTCATGGCACTAAATATTGGGATAACGACAAACCGCGTATTGATTGGAAAGGTATGGATGGGGAAGATGCGACCAATGCCATTACATGTAATGTATTCCAAGGTTCCGGTTATCAAAACCAAAAATGGGGTACGGAACGTAAGGTGGCCGATACATTTGAAGGTTACGATTTCCCGATTATTCGTTATGCAGAAGTTTTATTGAATTATGCCGAAGCTATGTATGAGTTGGGAACCACCGGCAAAGCTTTGGATGATGCTTTGAATATCTCGTTGAATTTGGTTCGTCTCCGTGTAAACCCGGATATGCCTAAACTGACTACGTCTTTTGCTTCAGAAAACAGTTTGAATATGCGAGAGGAAATCCGTCGTGAACGTACCATCGAATTGTACAATGAAGGTTTCCGAGTTGATGATTTGAAGCGTTGGAATACTGCTATTGTAGAGATGCCTAAACCTATTCTAGGAGTGAAATGGACAGGAACTGATTTTGCGACTTCATGGGCTGGCGCTTCTAATATGGCAAAAGATTCCGATGGCTGTTTGATCTTGGAAAATAGTCGGCGCTGGGGTAGTAAAAATGACCTGTATCCGCTTCCGGTAGATCAGTGTCAGTTGAATCCGAACTTGGGACAGAATCCGGGATGGCAATAATCAAGTCTGAATAACTTAAAGAATAAGAATCATGAAAAGAGATTATATAAAATATTTTGTTGGACTGGCGGCTTGTTCGTTTTTAGGTCTGACTTCATGTGATGATGATAAGGATTTAGGAGGAAAGATGGACGAAATGATTACAGTATCCACCATTACTCTTAACGAAACTCAATATGATGCAGGGAATAAAACAATTTGTCTGCTGAAGAACAAAGAACTGCAACTCTCTTGGAGTATTGCACCTGAAAATGCAACCAATGCTAATGTGCAATGGACTTCGTCGGATGAATCTATTGTTGCTGTTACACGGGAAGGTAAGGTCGTGACTAAGGATAAAGCAGGAAAAGCTATTATTACATTAACGCCGGAAATCGGTTTCGGTCCGGAAGCTACGATCATCACTAGAACAGTTGAAGTTATGGACGAGTATACCTATATGTCAGCCATCAATATAACTAATGTTCCAGCAGAGGAGATTGCGGCAGGCGATGAATATCAATTAACTGTTTCTTCGGAACCGGCAACTACTACGTTCAAGCGTTATAAATGGACAAGTAGTAACCCGGAAGTGGCTACGGTGGATGAAAAGACAGGTTTGGTGACCGGAATCAGCAAAGGGGATGCGACTATTATAGTAACGGCTGATGATTTCAGTTCGAATCCGGTGTCTGCAAGTTGCGAGATAGGGGTTAAGATAGTAACTCCAATTACCGGAATGACGTTTACTGAAGATACGGAACTTAATCAATTGGGATATGGACAGGAATATCAGATTAAGTACACATTGGAACCGGTAGATGCTACTGCTTCGCTGCTGACTTGGGCGAGTGATAATCCGGAGGTGATTAGTGTGGATAAGACTGGTAAATTGAAAGTACATACTACTAAGACCGCTTCTGCTGTGATAACAGCTTCTTATGGCCCTGTTGTACAAAATGTAACTGTCACAGTTGCCGATGGACGTTTCTGGTATTCATTAGGTAATGGTTTGGGTAACGGACTGGATAATAATTGGTATTTGGATGGCAACAATGCGTCTGTTGTTTCATCTGACGGAAATAAGACTACTGTTCAGATGGGCTCCGGATACCGTGGTGACTTATGGCTTGCAAGAAGTGGTAAAGGAAAAATTGTAAATGTAACTCCTGCTGATTATAGATATTTTGCCATTAAGGTAGGATTTAAATCTCAATTGGTTCCAGGAAAGAACAAACCCAATGGTTGTATTAAATTAGAGATCTTTGATGATGGTATTAAGAAAATCGGTCCTGAATATTTTGGAACAGGCGGAGATGCTAATAATAGATACGAGATTCTGGGTGCAAGTGAGATTTCGACTACGGAGCCAAATGTCTTGTATTACGACTTACAGTCAAAATATAAAACTGTGACTCCTACAGATTGGAATCAGGTCTTTGATTTAGTGCAATGTAAGTTTGTAATTGCCGATTTCCCGGAAACTGCTCAGACTTATGATCTTTACTGGATTCGTTCTTTCAAATCCATAGAGGAACTTCAAGCTTTTGTAGATAGTGAAAACAATACTAACGAATAACTACCATGAATAAGATGAAATTATATACAATAATAGGAGCAGGGCTTTTTGCCCTGACTTCTACCACGCTTTTAGCATGTAGCGAAATAGAAGACGGCTCTAATGATATGAGTAGTTGGCCGGAAGTGAAGGATTATGTTACGACTTTGGAGCATCCTTGTATGCTTCATACAGAAACGGATTTTGAGTTTGTAAAAGGAAAAGTGCAAGCCGGTGCGCAACCTTGGAAAAATGCGTTCGATCATTTAAGTCGTAGTGGGAATAGCTTGTCACAATCAAATTATAAGGCTTCTCCGGTGAAATTATTGGCGCGTCTCGATCAAAATAATTGGGCAGGCAAATATCCCAATGACTGGAATAACTACACGAAGTTGATGAAGGACGCTGCCGCAGCCTATCAATTGGCCCTTCGATGGAAATTGTCGGAGACTGACGGTGCACAGTATGCAGATGCTGCTGTTGCTATTTTGAATGACTGGGCTAAAACATGTACAGGATTTATCGTGAATGATAAAGGTGAATTTATAGATCCGAACGAGTTCTTGATTTTTATTCAGGTACATCAAATAGCAAATGCAGCGGAGATTATGCGTTCTTATCCAGGATGGCAGGAAGCTGATTTCGTTAAGTTTAAAGCATGGATTGCAGATGTCTTTTATCCTCATATCACAAAATTCCTGTCTACGCACAATGGAAATGAATGTGCGCTTCATTATTGGCTCAACTGGGATTTATCTGCGATGACAGCTTTACTTTCTATCGGTATTTTGGCGGATGATAACTTTAAAATCAATGAAGCTATCCAATATTTCAAATTTGGTATTGGTTCGGGAAATATAGGAAATGGCGTTCCTTTCATACATTTAGATCCGGATAGTAATGAAATGCTGGGACAATGTCAGGAATCAGGTCGTGATCAAGGACATGCTACCTTGTGTGTCAGTCTGCTGGGTGCTTTCTGTCAGATGGCAAAGAATGTAGGTGAAGACCTTTTCATCTTTGATGACGGACGTGCATTGGCTATGTGTGAATATGTAGCTAAATACAATATCGGTGGTGCTGAAACCGGTAGTTCAAGTGCCAGTTGGAAGATGACCGGTTTCAGATATACAGATAATGATCTGCCTTATACTACTTATACAAATTGTAGTGGAAGCTGGGATACCATTTCTGCACAGGAAAGAAGAGAAGGAAAGGATTCACGTGGTGAAGTGCGTCCTGCATGGGAGCTGGTGAACCGTTTGGCGCAGGATTATGGTAAATCAAGCATCTATGCTAAGATGTGGGTTGATAAAATGCGTGAAAATGCATCACGCGGTAATTCCGATGGTGGGGCAGGTGATTATGGGCCTAATAGCGGCGGTTATGACCAATTAGGTTTCGGAACCCTGATGTTTGCAAAAGAGTAAAGAAAAAGCTGTTGGTAATATAGCATGATTGTTTTACAATAATCTTGGATAAATAGAAAAAAGTTGGAAAGGGATTAGGTATTTACCTAATCCCTTTCGTATATATAAGTAAATAGGTCAGTAAATAGATTGTTTTGAAATCAGAGATAGGATTCAGTTTTAAAAGTGTTTGGTTTTTATATAAGGTAGAAAGAACCTGTTTTTAGGAATAACGAATCTAGTTTTGAATGAAATTGATTAGTAAGGTATATGCGTAAAAAGATTCTGTTTTTAGCAGGAATGATGGCTTGCAGTTCATTGGCAGGCGCACAAGAAATTTCTAAGACCTGGGTGGCTGATAAGGGGAATGGAACTTATCAGAACCCGGTTCTTCATGCTGACTATTCAGACCCGGATATCTGTGCGGCCGGAGATGATTTCTATATGACAGCATCCAGCTTTAATTGTATTCCCGGAATTCCTATTCTTCATTCCAATGATTTGGTTAATTGGTCGTTAGTAAACTATGCGTTACCGGTTCAGGAGCCGGAACCTTTCTTCGATAAGGCACAGCATGGTAAAGGCGTATGGGCACCGGCCATTCGTTTTCATAACGGAGAATTTTATATTTACTGGGGGGATCCGGATTATGGAATCTATATGATTAAAACCAAAGACCCGAAAGGAAAATGGAGCAAACCTGTATTAGTGAAAGCAGGGAAAGGAATGATTGATGCAACTCCTTTGTGGGACGAAGACGGAAAAGTATATTTGATACATGCTTATGCCGGAAGTCGTAGTGGGGTGAACAGTATCCTCGTCATTTGCGAACTGAATGCGGAAGGAACAGAAGTTATTTCCGATCCGGTGATGGTGTTCGACGGAAATGATGGAAAGAATCATACCGTAGAAGGACCGAAGCTCTATAAACGCAACGGATACTATTATATTTTTGCTCCGGCAGGAGGGGTAGCAACCGGTTGGCAATTGGTACTTCGCTCAAAAAACATCTATGGCCCTTACGAATCGAAAATCGTGATGGCACAAGGAAAGACAACGATAAACGGACCTCATCAGGGGGGCTGGGTAGACACCAATACAGGAGAATCTTGGTTCGTCCATTTTCAAGATAAAGGCGCTTACGGACGTGTGATTCATCTGAATCCGATGATGTGGGTAAATGACTGGCCTGTAATCGGAGTGGACAAGGATAAAGACGGTTGCGGTGAACCTGTAACGACTTATAAGAAACCGAATGTGGGAAAGACCTATCCGATCGCTACTCCGCCGGAGAGTGACGAATTCAATACCCGGCATTTGGGATTACAATGGCAATGGCATGCCAATAAAAAAGACACTTACGGTTTTACTACCGATTTGGGATTTATCCGTCTTTATGCAGGCAGCCTTTCGAAAGAGTTTGTGAACTTCTGGGAAGTTCCTAATCTGTTGATGCAAAAGTTCCCGGCTGAAGAATTTACAGCTACGACCAAGCTGACATTTACTGCCAAGCAGGATGGAGAACAAACCGGAATTATTGTGATGGGATGGGATTATAGTTATCTTTCTATTCGCAAGGCGGGGGATCAGTTTATTCTGCAACAGGCAGTTTGTAAGGATGCGGAACAGCAAAATCCCGAACGGATAAAAGAATTGGCAAACATTCCGGTAAAATATCTAAAGATGCCGGGAGTAGCAGATAATGAATGGCAAACAGTGTATTTACAGGTAAAGGTTCGGAAAGGAGCCGTTTGTACATTTGCTTATAGTCTGGACGGGAAGAAATATACGACAGTGGGAGAGACTTTCACAGCCCGTCAAGGCAAATGGATTGGAGCCAAAGTCGGATTATTCTGTGTGACTCCGAATGAAGGCAATCGGGGATGGGCAGATGTCGATTGGTTTCGGATGAATAAGTAATTGACCAATCAATAATTGACAAAGAGAAATAAAGATTAAGAATTAACTCGAAGATATCAGATTAAGATGAAAAAGATTGTAGTAGGTTTGGCTGTGATGTTAGGTTTCTGTACGTGTGCTCATCAGCCGTCCGGTACATTGGATGTGAATAAGGCATTGGACTATTGTGCAGAGCAGACACAACGTACGCTTGCGGAACTGAAAACTGACTCCGGCATCGACTATACAATGATGCCACGTAATATCATGACTGACGAACATCATTGGAATTGTCGGAAAGCGACGAAGGAAGAATGGTGTGCCGGTTTCTGGCCCGGAGTATTGTGGTATGATTACGAATATACGAAAGATAAACAGATTCAGGAAGAAGCGGAGAAGTTCACGAACTCTCTGGAGTTCCTTTCCAAGACTCCGGCTTTCGACCATGATTTGGGCTTCCTCGTGTTCTGTAGCTACGGAAATGGTTACCGCCTGACCAAGAATCCGGCTTACAAACAAGTGATTCTTGATACAGCTGATACGTTGGCTACTCTGTTCAATCCCATCGTAGGAACCATCCTTTCATGGCCTCGTGAAGTGGAACCCCGCAACTGGCCGCACAATACCATCATGGATAACATGATTAACCTCGAAATGCTTTTCTGGGCAGCGAAGAATGGTGGAAATCCTTATTTATATGATATTGCCGTTTCTCATGCTGATAAAACGATGAAATGCCAGTTCCGTCCCGATTATACATCCTACCATGTAGCAGTCTATGATACCATCACAGGTAATCTGATAAAAGGAGTAACCCATCAGGGCTATGCAGACAGTACCATGTGGGCGCGTGGTCAAGCATGGGCAATCTACGGATATACTGTAGTCTATCGTGAAACGAAAGATCCTAAGTATCTTGATTTCGCACAGAAAGTGACAGATGTTTACCTCGAACGCCTGCCGGAAGATAAAGTTCCTTATTGGGATTTCAGTGCACCGGGAATACCGGATGCTCCCCGTGACGCTTCTGCTGCGGCAGTGGTGGCCTCTGCTTTGCTTGAACTATCCACTTACCTCCCGAATGGAACCGGAAAACGTTATAAAGATGCAGCTATCGAAATGCTGGCAAGCCTGAACTCTGACAGTTATCAGAGTGGTAAAAGCAAACCGTCATTTCTGTTGCATAGTGTAGGACACTGGCCCGCTCATTCTGAAATAGATGCTTCTATTATTTATGCAGATTATTATTATATCGAAGCCTTGTTGAGGCTGAAACGTCTGCAAGAAGGACACGGGGTATTGGGATAACAGTATTTCCGGGCTTATGAATACGGTAATATCAAAGTATCGGTAGAACTAATAAAGTGAATAGTCCGATTAGAATAGGTGATAGTGTAAAAAAGGAAAAGCTCTGCAAGAACGAAGGTTCTATACAGAGCTTTTTTTACTGGTTAGGGTTAGGCTTATTTATTATTTTACCTTGATGATGTCATAATTCAAATTGCTGACAGCTTCTTGCAAGCTATCGTTCACCAAACGAAGAGTGGTGTCGTTAACAACCACGAAATACATCGGAGCTTCACCATCTTTCGGAGTTAACTTAACAGCAGTAACAGGTTTTTTGTTCACAACCTTGTGTACAGTCTCTTGTTTTCCTTTCGAAGTGAAAGTCTTGTTTTGTCCTTGACCTTCAGCGTCGAGGTAAGTCATATCCAGTGTGTACACTGTATCTACACCGTCAGTTGCAGCATTTAAGGTCAGTACATAGTCAATACCCGGACCGTCGGCAGCAGGAAGAGTACCTTCATAAACTTCAGTCAATTCGGTAATCGGAGTCATAGCAATAGCTAGACTGTCTGCTTGTGCCTCTGCGGCTTTGTTTGCTTTTGATTGGCATGATGCCAAAGCAGCTACGACTGCTGCTAACATAATTACTTTTTTCATCATTAAGTGCTTTAAGTTAATATAATTATAGTGAGCTATTGCTCGTTTTTTGCTATCCTATTCCTGTTCCTCGTCCCGTTTGATGACAAGCAGTTTGTCTACTCGTCCGCGGTCCATGTCCACCACTTCGAATTGCAGATTCTTGTAGGTGAAGATATCTCCTGCTTTCGGGATGCGACCAATCAGGAACATGGCCAATCCACCCAGAGTGGTGAAGTCTTCCGATTCCAGATCTTCGTAGGATAGGATACCCATTTCCTCCATGAAGTCGTCGATATTCATTGAAGCTTCCACCAGCATTGAACCATCCTGCCTTGTGACGATTTCTTCTTCTTCCATTTCATCCTCTTCAAGGATGTCTCCGAAGATACTTTCGGTCAGGTCGTGCAGTGTGATAATGCCTTCTGTGCTGCCATACTCGTTAACAACAACTCCGAACTTGTTTTTGTTCTTCTTAAATAGCTCTAAAACTTTATTTGCATACAAACTTTCCGGAATAAAGAGGGGAGGACGGGCAATTTCGCGCAGGTTAAACACCTTTTTGTTGCCTACCATCAGGATAATATCCTTTACGGAAACCACACCGATAATCTCATCTTTCCGTTCGTCTACCAATAGATATTTGCTGTAATGTTCTTCTTCGATAATCTTCATCACTTTTTCCTGTGTATCATCGGGATGAAGGATAATAAGATCTCTGCGATGTGTCATCAGTTCGTTGGCGCGTTTATCAGAGAAACGGAATACGTCGCGTATCATTTCCGTTTCCTCTTTGTCAATCACACCCTGCTCCGAACTTTGATGCAGGATCATTTTGATTTCCTCTTGTGTCATGGGGCGTTCTTCGCTTTTCAGACCGATAAGTTTGTTCAGTAACCGGGTAGAGACGCTTAGCAACCACACAAAAGGATAAGAAACCTTCGTCAGCAGAATCATGACCGGGCTGAACAAAGTGGCGTATCGCTCCGGATTACTAAGAGCGATAGATTTGGGTACTAGCTCTCCGATAATCAGAGAAAGATAGGTAATGATTGCTACGGTAGTAATCATTGCCAGGTTGCGTGCATAAGCTTCTGCGCCCGGAATGAGGGAAAAGAAAGGAACGAGGTCGTCGGCAATAGCCACACCACCATACGCACCGGATACGATACCGATCAGCGTGATACCAATCTGAATGGTAGACAAGAACTTTTCCGGTTCTTCCAATTGTTTTAAAACTCCTCGGGCTGATTTGTTACCTTTTGCGACAAGTGTTTCAAGACGTGCTTTGCTGGATGATACCAACGCAATTTCATACATGGCAAAAATGCCATTCAGTATAAGTAAGAAAAGTATGATAAGAAATTCCATAAATGGATTTAAATGGTTATAGGGTCGAAATTACAAGAAATCGGGACACTATGCAAATATGTGTAATATATTAATGAAAATTTAATAATCGTGTTGTCTTTTTTGTGTAATCATAATAATATAATTGAGGCACGGATTACGCTGATTTCACAGTTTCAATTAAATAAGAACTGTGTTAATCTGTGTAATCCGTGCCTTAATAAAAATCAACAGGAAGTTTTGAACTCTTCCTTATATATTAGATAAACTCTTTACTTCTTAGCGTAGCTGTCTGCTTTGGCTTTTGTACGTTCAATGCGTTTTTGAGTGTCCGGATGTGAAGAGAACATTCTTTGTGCATAGGATGCTTTAGGAGCATCTTTTGCAAGTTCTGCCAATTTACTCAAGGCATTTGCCATTGCATAAGGGTCGATGCCGTTTTTTACGCAGAATTCAACACCATAATCATCGGCTTCATTTTCTTGCTTTTGTGAGAATTGTGCACCGGCAAGAGCTTCTGCCATGGCTCCCAGTTCGGAGTCTGTCAGTTTGGCTACTTTGTCGTTGGCTGCACCTGCCGCGTTCTTCACAGCTGAACGTAGGTAGGCATTTTTCATAGCGTCTTTGGAATCTGTGTGAACCACATGACCGATTTCATGACCTACCACTGCCATTACTTCTTCGTCCGTCATAACATCCATCAGACCGGCGCAGATACGTACACTACCGTCACCGCAGGCAAAGGCGTTTACGTCTATTACTTCATATACGCCAAAGTTAAGTTTCAGTCCGTCCACTTCTTTGATATGTCCCGTCAGTTTCTCCAGACGTTTGCCATATTCAGTATCAGGTTTTGTCAATGGATTATGAGTGTCCATCCATGCCATATATTCCTTACTCATATTAGCAATGTCCGCATCAGATAATGTAACGGCTGATACTACATCTTTACCTGCTTGTAAAGCTTTTCCTAAATTAATCTTCTTGCCGAATTGTGCAGAAGCTGTCATTCCCATGCCTAATAATACAAAGGCAATCATTGCAATTTTTCTTTTCATATTCTTTTCTAGTTTGATGTTTTATGTATAAATTAATATTCAAATGTTATGCCTAATGTGGGGAGCAAAGTCCCGCTCGATTGTTTGAGGCGTTTCATTTTATAGTGTTGGCTGTCGGTAGGAGCTTCCGGATTCTCGATGATGCCGGTGCTCATCAGCACATCCTGCTGTTTCAGTTTGCTGGCTGTGATATTCTGCAAATCAAGATAGAATCCCAGCATGCAATGTTTCAGATAAAATGTCTTGTCGATACGGAGGTCTACTTGTGCAAAGGTCGGAAGACGTTCCTTATTATATTTTGAATAGTCGTAATATGCTTTGCCTTGTGCATCCCAGGCGGATACCAAAGATGATTTTTCTTCATCGTATGGGGTATAAGGAGCACCGCCGATGCAACTGACTTTCATGCCGACACTCCATTGGTGGGGCAGATTGTAAGTTCCCCGTAAATTGAAAATATATCGGTTGTCCCATGCAGATGCAATGTATTCGCTCTCTTTGTCGTTGCGGTATTCACTTTTAAAGATGGTGAAGGAGGAAGCCAGATTCAGTTTCTTGGCGATCAGCCACTTTACCAGAATCTCCGCGCCATACGAACGTCCTTGAGCGGTAGAAGTCAGCAATTCATTGCCAATCACTCCATAGTCATTTCCTTTGCAGGTAAGAGGAATCCCGTCTACAACGGAGAGCGGAATTTTGTCATAGTCTTTATAGAATCCTTCGACGGAGACTTCGAACGTATCTCCTTTGCGCCAACTAATGCCCAGACTTTCCTGGCTGACTTTCATATAGCGGAGATTGTATTTGTTGGCATACATTCCGTTATTATCTTTAAAACCGAGTGCCGTGTAAGGAGGCAACTGATAATAAAGTCCTGCATTTCCGCTAACGAACCAGTGCTCGGCAAGTTGGTAGGAAAGCGATATGCGGGGAGAAAGCTGGTCGGAGAGTGACTTCATGGCCGACGAATAATTGTTGGCATCAGCTCTCAATCCCAAGGAAGCTGTGAAACGTTCGTCCATCGAAGAGTAGCTGATAGTGCCGAAAAGTCCCCAACGCATCATTCCCAAATAGGTATGGTAATCAAACGTTTGTGCCTGATTGGTATATGCCTTTTGAAAGGTGGTATTGGTATATTGACTATAATCCAGATTCACTCCGAGATTGACTTTCCAGTTGCGGAAAGAAGAATTGTTTTCGAAGCGGAACTTCGTTTCCTGTTCGGTAGAACGGAGGCGGAGCATCAGATTCTCCGGAATGCTTTCATCATTCTGCCGGTATTTAGTATTGCGGTTGTTCAGATAACTGTGACTGACTACCACCGATTGCACATGCGGCCCTGCATAGTGACGATATACAGCACCTAAGGTAAACGTTTCCTGCTTGATTTTTGGCAGGTAACTAAGGATATATTCATTGTCCTCGCTATCTGCTTTCGTGTTCAATCGCATATTGTCGATTCCTCCAAGCCCCAATACCGTCAGTTCGTTCTGTTCGTTGAACCGGGTTTTCAACTTGAATTGCGCATCGGTGAAAGTCGGCAGGAAAGGCAGGTCGAGCATATCAAACAGGAATTGCAGATAAGATTGACGCACGGATACCAGATACGAGGTCTTTTTTCCAATATGTCCGTTGGAGGCCAGAGAGACCTCGGATGCTCCGAGGGTAGCTTTTAGTGAGTTATGCTCCATGTCTCCGTCGCGCAATTTGAAATCAAGCACGGAGCTAAGCGCGTTTCCTCTGTCAGTGGGAAAAGCACCTGTATAGAAATTTACTTCACGGATCAGGTCGGCATTAAGGATTCCCACCGGACCGCCGGATGCTCCTTGCGTGCTGAAGTGATTGATATTGGGTATTTCCACTCCGTCCAGATAGAAACGGTTTTCAGAAGGAGAACCACCGCGTACAATCAAGTCATTGCGGTAGCCGATAGGAGAGAAGGCAACTCCCGGATAAGACTGAACAATACGCGAAATGTCCCGATTGGCTCCCGGACTCTTTTCTATTTCCTGCAATCCGATGATACGCAGGCTGACCGGACTTTCCAGATCGCGCCGGAAAGGAGAAGCGGTGACGGTTATTCCTGCGAGTTCGGTCAGATTCTCTTCCATTTCTATCGAAATGTTCAGGTCTTTGGTAGATAAGATATATTCGGGAGTAGTGACACTCTTGTAGCCGATGGCTGTCGCTTGCAGACGGTAGATGCCGGGAGGCACTTGTTCGATGGTGAAATGACCTTCCGCATTGGTGACACCACCTTTATTCAGCCCAAGAACCATTACGTTAATGAATTCTAATGGCTGACGGCTGTTTTTCTCAATCACCGTTCCCTTTATTTGATGTACAGGTTGGGCCTGTAACAGGGAAAGCAGGATGTTGGAAAATAGTAGCAGTGTCAATAGTTTTTTCATGTGATTGCCAATTGTCGCTGCGAAAGTACGAAAAAAGTATTAAATAATGATACCTTCCGTGAATAAAAATAGAATCACTTCTGATTTGGTTCGTTTTACCTGCTGATAAAGTTAGTCGGGTTTTGTTTCACATTTCATTTTTATATCTTATTTTTGTGGGACATATTAAAACAGATTCCTTATGAAGACTGTAAAATTGATCACTTGTAATGATGCGATGAAGGCACATATCCTTCAGGGAGCATTGGAGAATGAAGGCATCGAGTCTATTCTGCACAATGAGAATTTCTCTACTTTGTATAAAAGTTGCGTAAGTAGTATTGCAGGGGTGGATATATTGGTGGCAGATGAAGACTACGAGAATGCTGTCCAAGTGTTGAAGGATAACGATAGTTGGCCGGAAGAGTTGACGCTTTGTCCGTACTGCGGTTCATCGGACATCCAGTTGGTTTTGAGAAAAGGAAAGCGTTGGCGTGCTATGGGGGCTGCTATCATTTCTGCATTAATGGTCATTCCCCCGGGAGACAACCACTGGAACTATACCTGTAAACAGTGTCATAAAACCTTTGAAATGCCGGTTGCTAAATTTAATCCTGCTGCAGAGCCAGAGGAATAATTATATCTAACTATTTATAACACACAATGGAAAAGAAAAAAAATCTATTAATTGCTCTTCTTTTAATTTGGGTAGCTCCCTCTTTTGCTGCCAAAGTAGATACCTTGTTAATTAAAAGTCCTTCCATGAATAAGGAAGTGCAAGTGGTCGTTGTTACGCCGGATGCTGCATCAGGAAAGAAATCGGTGGCTTGTCCTACTATTTATTTGTTGCACGGTTATGGTGGAAATGCTAAAACATGGATTGATATTAAACCGAATCTTCCCCAAATTGCGGATGAAAAAGGAATCATATTCGTTTGTCCGGACGGAAAGACCAGTTGGTACTGGGATAGTCCGGTCAACCCGTCTTTCCGCTATGAAACTTTTATCTCGTCGGAACTGGTGAAGTATATCGACGAACATTACAAGACGATTGCCGACCGTAAGGGACGCGCCATCACCGGATTGAGTATGGGTGGACATGGAGCGATGTGGAATGCAATCCGTCATAAAGATATGTTTGGTGCCAGTGGAAGTACAAGCGGAGGGATGGATATTCGCCCGTTCCCGAAAAACTGGGACATGGCTAAACAGTTGGGAGAATATGAATCGAATAAGGAGGTATGGGATAATCACACCGTTATCAATCAGATTGATAAGATAGAGAATGGCGATTTGGCTATTATTGTCGATTGTGGAGAAGATGATTTCTTCCTGAATGTGAACAAGGATTTGCATAACCGCCTGTTGGAAAGAAAGATCGATCATGATTTTATTACCCGCCCGGGAGGACATACAGGGCAGTATTGGAATAACTCCATTGATTATCAGATTCTGTTCTTCGATAAGTTTTTCAAGAAATAAAACCGGGAATACTTGACTTTGGCTTTTCAATGTTGTATCTTTGGTACAGAATCATAAAATAGATTGAGGTTAAACTACGATAGAAGGAGGGAGCGGAAGCTTTCTCCTTTTTTGTTGTATCCTTGGGAGTCGTGAGCTTTATCCCGGTTTATAAAAGGGATGAAACCAGAGATTAACGTGTTTTATACCGTAGCTTTATAAAAATTAGACGGTGCGTTACGACTCATTAAACGCTGCGTTAGGAGAAATTAGAGCCTTTGTTAGGTAAAATCAGAGCCTTTGTTTCGGAATAAACAAAGTTGAGGTATGAAAAGGGGCTTTATAGGTTAAGAATCTATAATTCTGCTCTTGACAGAAATAGAGTGATTATGCTACTTTAAAAGAGAATTCGATGTTCGGAATGAAAGATTATTCGAAAGAAATCGAAATGTTGCGTGTGTATGGATAATAGCTGGCCTGTCCTCCGGCATAGGTCGTCTGACAAATCATTCTGGATGGATTTCCTTTTTTATCAAACCCATACGAATAGACTGTCTTTTCGTCGTTACTTCCTGCAGGACAACTGCGTATGGTGAAATGGCGCGGGTCCTTACCCAATAACCCTGCGTAAAGAGCTTCAATATGGAATGTCAGAGGGTGTATCTCCAATAAACCGAGGCAGGGCAAATGGTATGTAGAACTTTCTTCTCCCGGTTCATAAATGAACTTGTTTTCAAGGCCGTTCATCTTGGAACTGATAGAGGTTATATCTCCGTTCTCGTATGTAAGTGATGTTGATGAATATTCTCTATTGTCGATATTCTCGACAATTCCGGTTAAGTATCCTTCTGCAGAGTAAGAAAATTGATAAATACGATTTTGTGAAGACAAACTGTATACACATTGACTGGCATAGCCTTCGCTATTTAATGTATATACTAAAGTGAGATAGTCAGTGGTAACTGTTACCTGATTATCAGAGTAGCTCAAGTTTACTTCGTTACTGATTTCTTCTTCGAAATAACGTTGTTTTATAATATGTTGAATCAGGCGCTCGCCATCGAACATAAACTTCTCTGTCTTATTTACAGGTTTTGAATCGTTCTCGACGGATTCATTGAAAATCATAGCCCATTGCCCTTTATCCTCTTCTGTACCCTTTTCGTCATCATCCGAACAACTGAATGTCAGTATTGCCAGCAATAAAATAGCTACTTTTTTCATCCTTTCTTATTTTAATTGTAATCCGTTACTACTAAAACGTCTACTAGCCGGACTTATTACGCTTTTCTCTATCTTGAATTGTGCTTTTGTCGTCTCTTCGGTTTCCTCGTCCTTTGGTGGATAACTTCCGTCAATAACACCGATGGCTACTTTTAACATTCTTTCGTTAGGATCACCGAATGGCAGAAACTCACTGTAATTAGTAACTCCACCAATAGTCGTTTCACTAATTTTAAGATCTGTTGCAGGGGAGAGAGCTCCTCCGGCATCGTGGTTGGAATCATAAACAGTGCAGACTACCGGATTGATTGACCACAGAAATTCTTCATTAATGAATTGTTCTGTTGCTACATTTTGTCCTTTGGTGACACCACCGATGGTTACAACAGGATAGCTGTCTTTCAGGAATAGGCTCCTGATTAACATTTCCGGTGCTCCGGCTGTTGTACTGCTTGTGATAGCGAATAGGGCGGGCAGGTCTAAATTAACACCGCTCTTTAATATCTCACTATCAAAGTTGATGGTAGCATCCTTGTCCCTGTTTTTATTATTATATTCCAGATAGGCCATCGGCTTATTTAATCGTACTTCTGAAGTCAGAATTGTACCTAATAACTGAACGCAATCCAATGAACCACCGGCGTTGTAACGTAGGTCAAGTATAACATATTTCACGCCTGCTGTCTTGAACTCTTGTGAGATTTGTCGCAGTTCGTTATTATACTTGTCTGGATCACTATTGGTTCCGGCAGTGAAGCTATTGTACATGAGATACCCTACTTTGATATCTCTATTGTTTTCTTTTACCGTAAGTATTTTGGTTTTATGTACCGGATTATCCTCAATGGATCGTGCAGCAGGTAGTTTTAATGTTATGTCATTAGGTACTACCTTATATACAAATTTTTCTTCTCCTACTTCTTCCCCTTCTTCCGGCTCAACAGGAACTTCTTTCCATACTCCCATCACCAAATCCCGGGCTTGGGTTCCCTGTAATAATTGAGTCTCATATTTCTTGCTGATGTAAGAAGTATCGACTTTCATAATCCAGTTTCCACGTTCCAGTCCGGCTGCTTCTGCCGGTGAACCGGGAATGACGTAAGTAATTAATGCGTTATATGCTGTATCGATATCCACACTTCGAACTAGTGAATAGTCGAATCCATAAGTAGGCAGCGGAGCCTCCATCACAGAATCTACAAACGAGTAGCTGTCTTTTTTTGATTTCACTTTAGATAAGAACGAGGCAGGTTCCAGAAACAGATTCACATCATCGTAGGAAGGTAGATCTTGATACCACAGATAGTTCTGTTGCATGATGTCGTACATCCATGTATCCAGTGCAGTTTGATGGGCATACTCCGGCCAGCGGTCGACACCGCAGGAGAAGAAACCACTGATAGATACGAGGATCAGGGCAGGTATGAGGATTATCTTTCTTAATTTCGTCATCATAAAAAGCTTTTTACTGTGCAAATGTAGGAAATACTTTGCTTATCTACCACATTTATGGTATAAAAATGCCTTCAATGTGTGATTGGGTGTTAGAGAATCTTGCCTTATCTTTGTGACATCAAAGTTTTCGATAGGTATTAATGCGAATCAGTAGTTGAACTCTGATTCCTTGTTTTAGAAAATTAGATAAATGAATGCGATGGCAATTTTGCCCA
>NZ_JAJKHN010000026.1:0-76666 GCF_020982715.1 Bacteroides sp. 1_1_30 | reverse complement strand
ACATAAAATGTATTACTATTGAATAAGCGCTTATGGAATTTATTTTAAGTGTAACCTTTAAATTTATTAATTATGATAAACAGAGATACATGAAACCTTTGTGTGAAAACGGTAATCACATTTACCGCTTCTAATTACAAACTCTCTAAAAACTATTTCTAATTAAAAAGAATAAGATGAAAGAAATTATAAAACACAAGTTCTCACACTTGTTATTCTTCCTTTTGTTGGTTTCGTGTTTTGCTTCAGCTTATGGGCAAAAACGAACGATCACTCTTAATCTATCGAAAGTACCCTTGAACACTGCTTTGAAAGAAATTGAGAAACAAACTTCAATGTCAGTAGTCTATAACACAAATGATGTCGATATAAATCGTGTCATATCTATCAAGGTAACAAAAGAATCTTTGAATAATGTAATGAATCAGTTATTCAGAGGAGTTAATGTCAGTTTTTCAATAGTAGATAATCATATTGTACTTTCTGCGAAGAGTAATAAAGAAGAGCAGCAGAAAAAAACACCAATTACTGCAAGTGGTACTGTTACTGATTCAAAAGGAGAACCATTGATTGGAGTTAGTATTTTGGTAAAAGGAACTTCAAATGGTACTATCACTGATATGGATGGAAACTTCAAAATACAAGCAGCTAAAGGTGATGTACTTGAAGTATCCTATATCGGTTATGCCTCCCAAACAATCACGCTTGCCAACGCACAACCTATAAAAGTAACCTTAGGAGAAGATACGCAAGTATTGGACGAAGTAGTTGTTACTGCATTGGGTATCAAGCGTGCAACTAAGGCGTTAAGTTATAATGTACAAGAGGTAAAAGGTGACGAATTGACAGCTGTAAAGGACGCCAATTTTATGAATTCACTATCAGGAAAGGTTGCCGGTGTTCAAATTAATAGTGGTGCAACCGGTGCTGGTGGTGCCACACGTGTTGTTATGCGTGGTATGAAATCTCTGACTAAAGATAACAATGCATTGTATGTAATTGATGGTGTACCTATTTTTAATACAGGAAAAAGCGGTGGCGAAGGATTATTTGGAGAGATGGGAGGATCAGATGCTGTTGCTGACTTAAATCCGGATGATATTGCTAGTATTAGTATGATGACCGGTCCTTCTGCGGCAGCACTATATGGTTCTGCTGCGGCAAACGGTGTTGTTTTAATTACTACTAAAAAAGGCCAAACAGAGAAAACTACCATAACAGTATCCAACAGTACTACTTTCTCTAAAGCATATATTATGCCGGATATGCAGAACCGTTATGGTACAAGTTCTGGATTATTCAGCTGGGGAGAATTGACAAACCGTCGATATAACCCATCTGACTTCTTTGAAACAGGATCCAATGTTATCAATTCGGTAGCATTATCTACAGGAAATACCAAAAACCAGACCTATCTTTCTGCTTCTACAACTAACTCCGGTGGAATTCTTCCGAATAACTCCTATAACCGTTATAATTTTACGGCACGTAATACCACCCATTTCCTGAATGATAAACTTACTCTGGATATCGGTGCACAATATATCGTTCAGAACAACAAAAACATGGTTTCTCAAGGACAGTATTATAACCCTCTCCCATCACTGTATCTATTCCCTCGTGGAGACAACTTTGACGAAATTCGTTTGTATGAACGTTATAATACTAACTACGGCTATATGGAACAATATTGGCCTTATGGTGATGCAAGTTTGTCATTACAAAATCCATATTGGATACAAAATCGCATCAACCGTACTTCCAACAAGAAACGCTATATGATGAACGCTTCTTTGAAATGGCAGGCTACAGATTGGCTCAATGTTGTTGGTCGCGTCAATCTGGACAACTCCGACTACCGGAATAAAAACGAAAAATCTGCTTCTACATTAACAACATTCTGTGGTGTAAGCGGTGGTTTTGAAGATGCCATGCGTCAGGAACGTTCTTTATATGCCGATTTCCTGGCTAATATAGATAAAACATTTGGTGATTTTCATTTAACAGCCAATGTTGGTGCTTCCATATATCATACTTCAATGGATCAGTTATATATTGCAGGTGACCTGGTTATCCCCAACTTCTTCCAGATCAACAATATTAATTTCTCTGCCAACTATAAACCGGATCCTACCGGATATGAAGATGAAATTCAAAGTATTTTTGCCAGTGCTGAATTAAGTTGGAAAAATCAACTGTATCTAACTGTAACCGGACGTAATGACTGGGATTCAAAACTCGCATTCTCCAAACAAAAATCGTTCTTTTATCCGTCAGTCGGTTTATCGGCTTTATTATCAGAAATGGTTAAACTACCAGAGGTGATTTCTTATGCTAAAATACGCGGTTCGTATACAGTGGTAGCCTCTTCTTTCGATCGTTTCCTTACTAATCCGGGTTACGAATACAACAGCCAGACACATAACTGGGCGAATCCGACCGTATATCCGATGGACAATATGAAACCTGAAAAGACTAAATCCTGGGAAATCGGTTTGAACTTGAAATTCTGGGGAAATCGTTTTAATTTAGACGCTACTTACTATCGTTCTAACACACTGAACCAAACATTTAAGGTAGATATCCCCTCCTCTTCCGGATATAAACAAGCAATTGTACAAGCTGGTAACGTGCAAAATCAGGGTATTGAATTAGCTTTAGGATTCAGTGATAAATGGGCAGGATTCGGATGGTCTTCTAATGCAACCTTCACTCTAAACCGTAACAAGGTGAAACGACTGGCAAGCGGTAGCGTGAATCCTGTGACAGGAGAAGCTATCCAAATGGATGAAATGAATGTGGGTTGGTTAGGTAAAGAGAATGTAGCTCCTCGCGTCATCCTGACAGAAGGAGGTTCCATGACTGATATCTATGTATACAACCAACTGACAAAAGACAATAACGGTAATATAAAAGTCGATCAGAATGGTAATCTGGGTATCACTTCATCAAACACTCCGGTAAAAGTAGGTAATCTGGATGCTGATTTCAACCTCGGATGGACCAATCATTTCACTTATAAAGGAATTGATTTAGGAGTTGTATTATCAGCCCGTGTAGGCGGATTAGCTTATTCGGCTACTCAAGGTATTTTAGATTATTATGGAGTATCCGAAACATCTGCAACAGCTCGTGATAATGGTGGCATACCTATTAATAACGGTAAAGTTAACGCCCAAAAGTATTACCAGACTATTGGTACGGGTGAAGGTGGCTATGGTCGTTATTATCTATATAGTGCAACCAATGTACGTTTGCAGGAATTGAGTCTAAACTATACACTTCCTAAAAGATGGTTTAAAAATGTGGCGAATGTTACTTTGGGTATTGTAGGACGTAATTTATGGATGATTTATTGTAAAGCCCCATTTGACCCGGAATTGTCTGCCTCTACCTCCAGTAACTATTATATGAATGTAGACTACTTTATGCAACCTAGCTTGCGTAACTTCGGTTTTAATGTGAAAGTTCAATTCTAAAAGAAAAAGCTAATGTTATGAGAAAATATTTAAGAAATATCACAGTCGGTGCCGCTCTGTTGTTACTGGCAGGAAGTTGTACCGATAAATTTGAGGAGTATAATACGAATCAATATCAAATTCATGATGCAGACCCTGCGACTTTGATGAAGTCTATGATTGAAACAATTGTGAATATTCAGCAGAATGACTCTCAAATGCAAGATCAGATGGTGGGACAGTTAGGTGGCTATCTATGCTGTTCTAACACATGGAGTGGTACAAACTTCAGCACATTCAATCAGAGTGATGCCTGGAATGCTACCCCCTGGAACACTCCGTTTGAAAAAATATATGGAAACTTTTTCCAAATACAGGAAGCAACTAATTCTACGGGACATTATTATGCTTTTGCGTGTATGATACGTGCAATAACGATGCTTCGCGTTGCGGATTGTTATGGACCGATGCCTTACAGCCAAGTAAAGAAGGGTAATTTCTATGTATCTTATGATACCCAGGAACAGGTCTATACCAGTATATTAAGTGATTTAGCCAATGCAGCCGATGTTTTGTACAACTATTATGTAGAAACAAATGGTAATGCCCCATTGGGAGCCAATGATCCGGTTTTTGATGGAAATTATTCAGGTTGGGCTAAGCTAGCCAATTCAATGCGTTTACGTGTTGCAATGCGAATCAGCGGAACATGGCCTGGCATTGCTCAAGAGGCAGCTGAAGCAGCAGTAACACATAAAGCAGGATTGATTGAAAGTAATTCGGATAATGCTATGCTTTCTTGTGGCACGCAGAGTAATCCCTATCAACTGGCAGCTGTAAGTTGGGGTGATCTGCGTGTGAATGCAAATATTGTAGATTATATGAATGCATATGGCGATCCACGTATGCCGAAGTTCTTTAATAAGTCTACCCTTGCCGGGAAAACAGATAAATATGTAGGTATGCGTACTGGAGATGCTGATTTTAAAAAGGCAGATGCAGCAGGATTCTCTATTCCTGCATATACGGCAACTTCTAAATTAATGGTTTTCTGTGCTGCAGAGACAGCGTTTTTACGTGCAGAAGGAAAATTGCGTGGTTGGAATGTCGGTTCTAAAACAGCAAAAGCCTATTACGAAGATGGTATTAATTTATCAATGGAACAATATCAGGTTTCAGCCACTGAATACATGAAGATTGACGAGGCTCCTGTCGTATCACATGAAAGTGATGTTGTGCAAAATGCTACTGCTACAATTACCAATACTGTGAGTGTAATGTGGGATGACAGCGAGGCTGACAACGTAAATGGAAAGAATTTCCAACGTGTCATTACTCAAAAATGGATCGCCAATTATCCATTAGGATTGGAAGCATGGGCTGAATATCGCCGTACAGGTTATCCGGAACTTTATCCTTGTATCGACAATCTATCAGATTGTGGTGTGAGCAGCCAACGCGGTATGCGTCGTCTAAGTTTCCCTTATACAGAGGCACAAAACAATAAAGCCAATTATGATCTGGGAGTAGCAGAACTAGGCGGTGCTGATAACGAAGCTACTGACTTAAAGTGGGCTAAAAAGAACTAATTTATATAATGCATAAAAAGGACTTTTATGAAGAAAATTTATTTATTATACATTGTACTCATATCACTGGCAACGACCTCATTGATCGGTTGCAGTGACTGGACGGAGTCAGAAGCAAAAACTTTTCCCGAATCGATCGTATCGGATGAATATTATGCGGCCTTGCGTGCCTATAAACAGACAGATCACCAAGTTGCATTTGGTTGGTTTGGTGGCTGGAGTGGTGAAGGTGCCTATATGAAAAGTTCTTTAGCCGGTATTCCTGATAGTGTAGATATTGTTTCTATTTGGGGAAATTGGTCGAACATTACAGAAGCTCAAAAAAAAGATCTGGAATTTTGCCAACAAGTTAAAGGTACTCGTTTTACCATGTGTTTTATTATCAGAAGTGTAGGCGATCAAATTACTCCGCAGAATATTCGTGAAAATTGGGAAAATATGGGATTTTCATCCGAAAAAGAAGCTGTGAATGATTTTTGGGGATGGCCTTCCGATGAATCAAATAAGGAAGCAATAGAAGCATCCATTCGCAAATATGCAAGCGCCATTGCCGATACAGTAAACAAATATGGTTACGACGGCTTTGATATCGATTATGAACCTAATTTTGGCAACCCCGGTAATATCGTAGACGAAGACGATAGAATGTTTGCATTTGTTGATGAACTAGGCAAATATTTCGGTCCGAAATCAGGAACTGGCAAATTATTAGTTATCGATGGCGAACCACAGAGCATAACAGGTAGACCTGAAGTCGGGTTATATTTTGACTATTTTATCATTCAGGCTTACAATAATAGTAGTCCTGGCAGTGATTCTAAACTCGATAAACGTCTTATCACAGGCGGCGTAGCAGGTGCAGGACTTGTTCAGACGTATAGCAGTGTCATGTCTGAAGAACAAATCACGAAGATGACCATCATGACCGAGAATTTCGAGGCTACCGATGCTGCTATGGACGGTGGATATGATTACACTGATCGTTATGGTAACAAAATGAAATCTCTCGAAGGAATGGCACGCTGGCAACCAAGTAACGGATTCCGTAAAGGTGGTGCAGGAACCTATCATATGGAAGCAGAGTATGGAACTTCACCAGAATATAAAAATATACGCCGTGCTATTCAAATTATGAACCCGTCATCACATTCATTACTTAAAAATTAATGTAAACTATGAAACGTATGAATTATATAAAAATTTTATGCTTCTCCGCAGTCATAACAGGCTTAGGAAGTATAGTAAGTTGTGGAGATGCAAAATACGATACTTTAGATACACATGCTTATATTGAAGAAGCTCTTTCCAGTACAAGTCAGAAAGTAACAGTACAAGCTTCTGGAGAAAGCTTTACTACCTTAAATGTGCATCTAAGTAATCTTTCTTCTACTGATAATCACTATAAGCTGGTCACAGATCAATCAGTATTGGATGCTTATAACCATATAAATGGAACCGGATATATAATGTTGCCCGAAGGATATTATACATTACCGGAAACCATTACAGTGAAAGCCGGACAATATGCTACTGATGCCCTTTCTATTGCTTTGAAAGCTTTTAGCCAGGAAATGATGAAGTCAGGAGAATCATATGCACTGCCTGTAAAACTTGTATTGCAGGATGGAAGTATTTCACCGATGGAAAATACCGGAACCTTTGTTATTTTGGCAGAAAGTATTATCGAATTTTCAGCTCCAATGTTTGTTGGCGCTCCTAGTTTAAAAGCTAATAAATTCACAGAATCTCCCGAAACGTATTCACAATATACGATAGAGGTTCGTTTTCAGGTAGCCAACACAGCTGACCGTGACCGTGCAGTCTTTAAGAACGGAGGAGATGATGCAAACTTCATCCTTTTACGTTTTGAGGATCCTCAAAGTGACAATGAAAATTATAAGGCACATTCATTAGTACAGATTGTAGGACGTAACCGGCTTTATTTGAATCCAAGTAATTCTTTCAAGCCAAACGAATGGCAACATTTAGCATTGGTCTGTGATGGTTCCAACTATCGACTTTACATAAACGGAGTTGATTCGGGTGTGTTGAGTATACCAACAGGAGCTACAACTTTCTCTGATGTAAATTGGTTCTGCTTAGGTGATGATTCTTATAGTAGATGGGGAAACTGTAAAATTTTGATGAGTGAAGCACGTATTTGGTCCGTAGTTCGTTCCGCTTCTCAAATTCAGAATAACATGACGCAAGTTAGCCCTAAATCTGTAGGTTTGGAAGCTTATTGGCGATTCAATGAAGGACAAGGTAATGTGTTCGAAGATGCAACCGGTAAAGGTCATACTTTGACAACTTCTGCTACTCCTACCTGGATTGACGGTATTTTATCTACAGACAAATCTACCGAATGGAAATAGTAATAATTTAATCGTATGTACATATGAAAAATATATTTCAATCACTATCAATAGCAGCCCTACTCGGCTTGTTTGTCCCATTCATTTCGTCCTGTAGTGATGATGAAGAAGCTTTTAACGAGTGGAATGCTACGTATGTGTCTCTACAGAGAAATGACTACTTGTCAGGTAACGTCAAAAAGTTTAATCTGACTCATGATGCGAATGGAATCGGAGGAGATGAAATTAAGATGGCTTTTACTGTAAAAACACAGAAAGCAGTCTCTACAGATATGGTTATCGCATTAAGTGCAAAAAGTGAAACAGAAGGGCTTGATGCAAGCCAGATCGTTTTAAGTTCCTCACAGGTTACTCTCAAAGAAGGACAGATGACTTCTGAAGAAATCACTGCAACGGTCGATCCAACGATATTCGCCAGTATCATGGAAAAAACAAGTTTCTCTTTCAGTGTATCAATCAGTAATGTAACTACCAATGATAAGAACACTGTCATTAGCAGTAATTTAAGTATCTTACCTGTCATCATTAATAAAGCTGCCTACTGTAATCTAAAAAGTGGTACTCCTAGCAATAGCCAACTTATCAGTAATCGTGCAGGTTGGATTGTTAATGTGGAAGAAGGAGTAGACGGCGCACCTAATAATTTAATTGATGGCAAGACTGGAACTGACGTTGCTCTGAATAATAAAGGCTTCTGGTTCACCGTTGATTTAGGAGAAACTAAGGTTTTAACAGGCATCAAAACGAATCATTGGGGAAATGCATATGCTCCTAGAGAAGTGGAAATATTACAGTCTGAAAATGGTACGACATGGAAATCATTGAGTTCATTAGCAATACCCGGTAATAGTACACAAAACATCACGTTCATCTCTCCTATTACTACGCGATATCTAAAATATCAGATTATCACTATCTCTACAAACGGTCGTACGGATGTTACAGAATTTAATGTTTACGAACCCAAAAGTGAATAAACATAATGAATAGGTAACATAGAAATGATAAAATAGAGGGTAATCCAATGGATTACCCTCTATTTTAGAAACATACTTCACAAACATACTTCCAGACTATCAATCTATCTCCCAAAAGAATACTCCAGATCTCTACTTGTTAGTTCATCTTTGTACATCTTTCTTATGACTTATGGTTTTGAATTAAATTTCTCCTACTGAATCTTTACGCTATTATCCGGTTTCAGCCGTTTCAGTTTTGTTCGTAAACGCCTTGATAAAGAGCGATAACGGCTGAAACCGGATTTTTGTATCCCCCGCAGGAAGGGATTCTGGATAGGGAGAATGCTTTCAGCCTCTTAGGAGCGACATTGATATGTCGGATTAAAGTCGTTGACATGCCGGGTTAGTAAATCAGAGTCTCTATTCGCATAAAACGAAGGCTATGTTTCACTCAAACAGCGGCTCTATTGAAGGTAAATAGAGACTCTAAAAAAGAGACTATTTACATCTCCTTTTTGTTTTCAGGTTCGCGTTCAGCCAAAAGCACCGATGAAAAGGAACTTTTTAAGTAGACTGAAAGCTGAATGCGGTTTTTAACTAATTCTATTTAGATGGGCTCACCACGGTGAAGTTTGTTCAAAACTGCACCAAAACAAAATTTTCGATCAAACACTTGTTTCTCTAATGATCTAAGAAAGCCATAAAGGAAAGGGGGATTCTTAATGAGTTAAGAATCCCCCTGTAAAAAGACTTATTTATATCTTATTTCTTCATCACCCGAATAATCCGTCCGTCTTTCTTATAAGAAAAATGATTTGTATGCATCAAAACATTCAGTATTTCATCAGCAGTGCTATCAGTAGAGAATTCACCGGTAAACCGTTCTGATTTCAAAGCATCATCCTTATAGATAAATTTAATATCATACAACTTCTCCATAATATTGGTTATTTCCAATAAAGAATGTTGCTTGAATTCCAACTTACCTTTCATCCACAGGAGCACATCCGTAGGTTGGTTATATTCAATCAACTCTGCCTGATAAGTATCCGTATTCACATTCAATGTCTGTCCCGGTTTCAGTAAATAGCCATTCTCTTCCGTTCGTGGAGAATCCACCCGCACCAAACCTTGAAGCAAGGTAGTCACTACCCTATTCTCTTCTTCACGCGCACGCACATTAAATTTTGTACCAAGCACACAAGTCTTGATTTGTTTACTGTTTACGATAAATGGAGCATGTTTATCATGGGAAACCTCGAAATAAGCTTCACCCGACAAATCGATTTGGCGATCCGAACTCCAGAAAGAATTATGATAAACTAATTTAGAAGATGCATTCAGCCATACCCTACTACCATCCGGCAGTACAGTCTGTGCTCTCTGTCCGGCAGCAGTTATCACCTCATAATCTGAAAGTTTATTGGAAAGTAATCCCCAGGCAATTCCACCGGCAAAAACAAGTCCGGTAAGAAAAGCAGCAGCCACAGTAGCATAACGCCCCCAACGGATTGAGATATTTTTCCGTTTAGTATTTCTCTCCTTTTCTCTGATAGCCGACTTAAATTTATCTAATGACGCCTCTGTATCTACAGCATTCATCACCGCTATACGTTCACCTACAAAAAGAGTATAATAAAGTTGCTCTAAAGTTTTCCGATTCCCCGGTTCTTCCTCGCACCAAGTTTCCACCCGGGCAGCTTCTTCATCATTACATTCACCCTGCAGATAATTCAACAAGATAGTTTCATCCATGCTCATTTGACCTTTTACAATAAAAAAACTATAAAACCTTTGTAGTAATACAGTTGTGAGTACAAATATACTAAACGAAAAAAGAAAAAAATATTTTTTCTCGCATTTTTATTTCATTTATCTACTTCTTTCATTATTTTTGTCTTACATAAATTAAAAGAGAATGTCACAATCTCCGATATATTTGGATATTAATAATAATAAGTCCGTTATTACTGCCCTAAAAGCAGGAGAAGAAAAAGTTTTTGACGTCGTCTACAGACATTATTTCCGTAGGCTATGTGCTTTTTGTTCTCAATACGTAAGTGAGCAGGAAGAAATAGAGGAGATTGTGCAGGAAACAATGATGTGGCTGTGGGAAAACCGTTGTACTCTGATGGAAGATCTGACACTCAAAACTCTTCTTTTTACGATTGTCAAGAACAAAGCCCTCAACCGTCTTTCCCATTTTGAGATTAAACGAAAAGTACATCAGGAAATCGTAGATAAATATGATAGTGAGCTCAATAACCCGGACTTCTATTTGAGTGATGAGCTTTTCCGTCTATATGAAGAAGCATTAAAAAGACTTCCGAAAGAATATCTCGAAGCCTACGAGATGAACCGTAATCAACATCTGACGCATAAAGAAATTGCCGAGAAACTGAATGTATCTCCACAAACGATTAATTACAGAATTGGACAAGCTTTAAAGCTATTACGAGTAGCTTTAAAAGACTATCTACCTTTATTCATACTTATTTTCGGACCTAATTTTTTCGAATAATCATGAAATCAAACTTCGTATTTAGTAGTTCAAGCCTGTTTATCGGACTTTTTCTTTTCTTCTTCACAGAAAATATATGTTCACAAGAATCTGCTGACAACTGGACTCTTAAACAAGCCCGCCAATGGACACAGAAGCAAGGATGGGCGAACGGGCTGAAGGCAATGCCTCATAAGACAACCGATTATCAGGAATTTGCCTCACAATATCACAAGAACAAGAAAGTGTGGGACAAGACTTTCCAATGGCTAGCTACCCACGACCTCGTAAATATGCCTGCCGGACGATACGAAGTAGATGGTGAACATTGCTACATCAATGTACAGGATGCAACAACACAAGATGTCAGTAAACGTAAAATTGAAGCACACCGCCACGGCATCGATCTGCAATATGTAGTAAAAGGTACCGAACGTTTCGGAATTACTTCAGCCGAATATGCGGAGCCTATCACCGAATATAAACCGGATGTTACTTTCTACAAAGCCAAGAAAATAAAATATGTAGATTCCACTCCGGACACATTCTTCATGTTCTTCCCTAAAAACTTCCATCAGGCATTAGTAAAAGCCGGGAAAGAACCGGAAGAGATACGAGTAATCGTTGCTAAAATCGAATATATCCCTTAAACAAAAACATGAGTGAACTTTTAGTCTATAAAGCCTCTGCAGGTTCGGGTAAAACATTTACCCTGGCCGTGGAATACATCAAACTATTAATTTTCAATCCCCGTGCCTACCGGCAAATTCTCGCTGTAACCTTTACCAATAAGGCAACAGCAGAAATGAAGGAACGTATTCTTAGTCAGCTTTACGGCATACAGATAGGTGATAAAGATTCGGAAGCCTATCTCAACCGTATCAAAGAAGAGACAGGAAAAACAGAGCAGGAGATACGGGAAGCGGCAGGCATTGCCCTTAGCTATATGCTGCATGATTACAGCCGGTTCAGGGTAGAGACTATCGACTCATTTTTCCAATCTGTCATGCGTAACCTCGCACGGGAACTGGAACTTAGCCCGAATCTGAATATTGAGTTAAACAATACCGAAGTTCTTAGTGACGCCGTAGATAGCATGATCGAGAAGTTAGGTCCCACTTCCCCTGTCCTCGCATGGTTATTAGACTATATCAACGAACGAATTGCCGATGATAAACGATGGAATGTATCAGACGAAGTTAAAAGTTTCGGACGCAATATTTTCGATGAAGGCTATATTGAAAAAGGAGAAGGACTTCGGCAACGACTGCGTAATCCGAACACCATCAAAGAATACCGCAAACAACTGAAAGCTCTGGAAACGGAAATACTGGAGCAAATGAAAGGATTCTACGACCAATTCGAAGGAGAACTGGATGGTCACGCATTAACTGCTGATGATCTGAAAAACGGTTCACGGGGAATCGGAAGTTATTTCCGTAAACTGAATAATGGCGTTTTAAGCAATGATATCCGTAATGCCACAGTAGAGAAATGTCTGGAAGATGCCAAAAATTGGGCAACCAAGACTTCTCCCCGTTATGCGGATATCATCAACCTGGCTAATTCCAGCCTTATACAAATTCTGGAAGATGCTGAAAAGTTGCGTTCCAAGAATAATTTGTTACTGAATAGTTGCCGGTTATCTTTGCAACATCTCAATAAAGTGCAACTTCTCGCCAATATCGACGAAGAAGTACGTCAGTTGAACCACGACAACAACCGTTTTCTGTTGTCAGACACGAACGCCCTGCTTCACCAACTGGTGAAAGACGGTGACTCCTCTTTTGTATTCGAAAAGATAGGGACAAATATCCATAATGTCATGATAGACGAGTTTCAGGATACCAGCCGAATGCAATGGGGCAACTTCAAACTGCTTTTGCTCGAAGGGCTGTCTCAAGGAGCAGACAGTTTGATTGTAGGAGACGTCAAACAGTCCATTTATCGTTGGCGGAATGGTGATTGGGGAATTCTCAACAGCCTGAATGACCACATCGAGCATTTCCCGATCCGCGTCAAGACGTTAGCCACCAATCGGAGAAGTGAAACGAATGTCATCCGGTTTAACAATCGAATCTTCACAGCTGCTGCCAACTATCTGAACGGAGTGTATAAACAGCAATTAGGCAAAGATTGTGAGGATTTACAGAAAGCCTATGCCGACGTTGTGCAGGAATCTCCCCGAAGTACAGAAAAAGGATACGTTAAAGTCTCTTTTCTCGAACCCGACGAAGAACATGACTATACCGAGCAGACACTTATTAGCCTGGGAGCAGAAGTGGAAAACCTCCTCGCCTCCGGAGTACAGCTTAATGACATCGCCATCTTAGTACGAAAAAATAAAAGTATTCCCCGTATTGCCGATTACTTTGATAAGGAGCTACACTACAAAGTGGTATCAGACGAAGCCTTTCGCCTGGACGCCTCTCTTGCCATTTGTATGATGTTGGACGCCTTGCGATTTCTTTCCGACGAAAACAATAAAATAGCACGTGCCCAGCTGGCCATAGCCTATCAAAACGAAGTTTTACAAAAAGGATTGGATTGGAATACCCTCCTACTCCTCCCTGCCGAGAATTATCTTCCCGCCGCTTTTCTTGAAAAGATAAAAGAATTAAGGCTAATGCCTCTCTATGAGCTATTGGAAGAGCTTTTCAGTATATTCGAGATGAATCTTATCAAAGACCAGGATGCCTACTTATTCGCATTCTTCGATGCTGTCACTGACTATCTACAAAGTAACTCTTCCGAACTCGACGGATTCATCCGGTATTGGAATGAAACGTTATGCAGTAAAACAATTCCAAGCGGAGAAGTAGAAGGAATCCGGATTTTCTCCATACACAAATCCAAAGGATTGGAATTCCATACCGTGCTCCTCCCTTTCTGCGACTGGAAACTGGAGAATGAGACCAATAACCAACTTGTATGGTGTACCCCGCAAGCAGCACCATTCGACGCGTTGGATATTCTCCCTATCAACTACTCCACCCAAATGGCAGAATCTATTTATGGAAACGACTACCTGCAAGAGCGTCTCCAACTTTGGGTAGATAACCTCAATCTGTTATACGTTGCTTTTACCCGTGCAGGAAAAAACCTTATTATCTGGAGCAGAAAAAATCAAAAAGGTACCATGTCCGAACTGTTGGCAAACACTCTCCCAATCGTAGCTAAGGAAGAAGGTATTGATTGGGAAGAAGACTGTTACGAACAAGGACAACTATGTCCGTCAGAAAAAGAAAGAACAAAGACATCGACCAACAAGCTAACCCAGAAACCGGAAAAGCTCCCTATCCGGATGGAATCCATGCGCCATGATATTGAGTTTCGTCAGTCCAACCGTTCAGCGGACTTCATCCAGGGAATTGAGGAAGAAGACTCGGATGACCGCTTTATCAACCGCGGGCGTATGTTACACACCCTGTTTTCTGTTATCGAAACAGCAGAAGATATAGATCCGGCCATCGAACGACTTATTTTTGAAGGAGTGATCAGAAATGATGAGAAAGAAAAAGTAGCCCGCGAAGTTGCAACGAAAGCTTTTTCTTCTCCTGAAATTCAAGATTGGTATTCCGGAAAGTGGACATTATTTAATGAGTGTGCCATTATCTATAAAGAAAAAGGAGTGCTACAAACCCGTCGCCCGGACCGCGTAATGATGAAAGACAACCAGGTTGTTGTAGTTGATTTCAAATTTGGTAAGGAAAACCCTAAATATAATAAACAGGTAAAAGGCTACATGCAGCTACTTACCAAGATGGGATATAAGAATATCACCGGTTACTTGTGGTATGTGGATGAAGAAAAAATAGAAAAAGTATGAAAGCAGTTCCCCTCATCGGCATCGCCCGCCATCGACTAACAATTGACGGTGAAGGAGTTACAACACTAGTTGCATTTCACGGCTGCCCATTGCGTTGCAAATACTGTCTCAACCCGACATCTTTGCAGCCTAACGGTGTTTGGGAGAGCTATAATTGTAACCAGCTCTACGAGGAAGTACGCAAAGATGAACTTTACTTTTTGGCGAGTTGCGGCGGAGTCACATTTGGAGGTGGAGAACCTTTATTACAAAGCGAATTTATCAGGCAATTCCGCCAACTCTGTGGTCCGGAATGGAGAATCACTGTCGAAACCTCTCTCAATGTTCCGCAACAGAATGTAGAAGAACTGATTTCCATTATAGACAATTACATAATCGACATCAAAGATATGAATAATGACATCTATCAGCGATATACCGGAAAGAATAATGAAAACGTCTTAAGTAATTTACGATATTTAATCGGGCAAGACAAAACCAAGCAAATCGTTATTCGGACACCACTCATCCCCTCCTATAATACGGAGAAGGATATTGACCAAAGCATAGAACTTCTGAAAGAAATGGGAATTACCCAGTTCGACCGGTTCACTTATAAAACCCCTAATGATTAATGACATGGTACGAGGAAAACAAACTTGCAAAATTTTAAAAGAGATTCGTCGGCAGATAGCTGAAGCGAATGATATTGAATTCATCACCTCTGAATGTCAGTATCAGGGAGACTGTTTGGGCACTTGTCCCAAATGCGAAGCGGAAGTTCGTTATTTGGAGCAGCAGCTTGAACGAAAACAGATAGCGGGAAAAGCAATCACAGTATTAGGCATATCTGCAGGGCTGATAGCCATGACTCCAATGACTTCATGCACTAATTCGGCTAATAAAGGAATGAATAAAGAAGTGTCTAGTGATACAACTTCCTATGAAAATCTCATTATGGGAGAGCCTGTCCCCACTCCGGCAGAAGACACCATCATTGCCTCCATAAAAGATGCACCACCTCCCCCGCCACCAGCGCCAACACCCGATGATGTGCTAGAAGGAGATATTTGTGAAGAACCACCTGTAGTAGTTGGATTTGTTGCCCCCGATATATCAAATACTTCACTGTCGGCTAGTGATACACTGGAAGTAGCTCCGGTTATGCCGGAATTCCCGGGAGGTCAACAAGCATTAATTCAATTCCTTGGAAAAAAAATAAAGTATCCAACAGTCGCTCAAGGAGAGATGGGACCACAGGGACGTGTTATTATCCGGTTTGTTGTTGATAAGGAAGGAAATGTAGTCAACCCCAAAGTTGTACGCAGCGTAGATCCTTACTTGGATAAAGAAGCATTGCGCATCATCAACCAAATGCCCAAATGGAAGCCGGGAGAACTGGAAGATGGTACTAAAGTAGCCGTTTATTTCACTGTTCCAGTTATGTTCCGGGCACAATAAATATATGAATTAGAAAAAACTTAATCAATATGCAATCATTTCTCCAACTAGTCGCTCACGATTTATATGCCAAAATAGGAAATGACCTGTCACGTACAGCACTCATTTTCCCCAATAAACGTGCTAACTTGTTTTTCAATGAATATTTGGCAGGAGAATCCGATCAACCGATCTGGTCACCAGCCGCCATGAGTATCAGCGACCTGTTTCAGAAACTATCAGTACAAAAAAGCGGTGACCCTATTCGATTGGTTTGTGAGCTTTATAAAGTATTCAAAGAGGAAACACAGAGTCAGGAAACATTGGATGATTTCTACTTCTGGGGAGAGTTGTTGATTAGTGATTTTGATGATGTGGATAAGAACATGGTTGATGCCGACAAACTATTCAGTAATCTGCAAGATCTGAAGAACCTGATGGACGACTATGAATTCCTCGACAAAGAACAGGAAGAAGCCATTCAACAGTTTTTTCAGAATTTCTCCATTGAAAGACGAACCGAACTCAAAGAGAAATTTATTTCCCTTTGGGACAAACTAGGCACTATCTACCATCATTACCGAGAAAACCTGACAGAGCTAGGCATCGCATACGAAGGCATGCTCTACCGGAATGTGATTGAGCAACTCGATACCGATCAACTCAAATACGACAAATACATATTTGTCGGTTTCAATGTACTGAACAAAGTAGAAAACGAATTTTTCAGAAAGCTGAAAGATGCAGGCAAAGCACTCTTTTATTGGGACTACGATATTTTCTACACCCAACAAATCAGAAAACATGAAGCCGGAGAATTTCTGAAACGTAATCTGGGGGAATTTCCGAACGAACTCCCGGAAAGCTTTTTCGACACCTTCAAAGAACCGAAAAAAATACGTTATATTTCCGCTTCCACCGAGAATGCACAAGCCCGCTTCCTCCCCGAATGGATCAAAATGATTACGGACAATCATTCACAAATCGCTGAAGAAAAGGAAAAAGAAAATGCCGTAGTACTTTGTAATGAAGCCCTGCTGCTTCCCGTACTTCATTCCATTCCGCAGGAAGTGAAGAATGTCAATATCACCATGGGATTCCCATTGGCTCAAACTCCTATTTACAGTTTTATCAATGCCGCTATGGAGCTACAAACCAACGGTTACCGCTCCGATACCGGCCGATTCACTTATGAGGCGGTATCAGCCATATTGAAACATCCCTATACCCGGCAAATCTCATCCCATGCCGGTCCACTGGAACGCGAACTAACCAAAACAAACCGCTTCTATCCACTTCCATCGGAACTGAAGCAAGATGATTTCCTGGCTACCCTCTTCACTCCCCGTAATGGCATTAAAGAGCTATGCGATTATCTGATTGAATTAATCAAAGATATTTCAACCATTTATCGCAAAGAAGGGGAATACAATGATATTTTCAATCAACTTTATAGAGAATCCCTCTTCCAAAGCCATACCAAAATCAACCGTCTCTACAGTTTGATTGAAAGCGGAGAACTAAGTATACGCACCGACACTCTGAAACGACTGATTACCAAAGTATTGACAGCTTCCAATATTCCTTTCCACGGAGAACCCGCTATCGGAATGCAAGTCATGGGAGTACTGGAAACACGTAATCTGGACTTCCGGAATCTCATCATATTATCTCTCAACGAAGGACAACTCCCCAAATCCGGAGGAGAATCTTCTTTTATTCCCTATAACCTCCGGAAAGCTTTTGGCATGACCACTATCGAACATAAGAATGCAGTGTATGCCTACTATTTCTATCGCCTGATACAACGGGCAGAAAATATCACTCTGCTCTACAATACTTCCTCGGACGGTCTCAACCGTGGAGAAGAGTCCCGCTTCATGTTGCAATTACTCGTGGAAGGTCCGCATGATATCACTCGTGAGTATCTGGAAGCCGGACAATCTCCGCAAAGCATCCAAGAGATACAGATAGAAAAAACATCTGAAGTACTAAGACGAATTTATCGTACTTACGATAGCACTAATCCTTCATCGGTAATTCTCTCTCCTTCCGCCCTCAATGCTTATCTTGATTGCCGATTGAGATTCTATTACCGCTACGTAGCGAGATTAAAAACACCGGATGAAGTCAGTGCAGAAATTGATTCAGCTTTGTTTGGAACCATTTTCCATCTCTCTGCCCAATTGGCATACACCGATCTGACTGCCAATGGAAAAATGATACAGAAAGAAGATATTGAACGCTTATTACGTAATGAAGTAAAGTTGCAAAGCTATGTCGATCAAGCCTTCAAGGAAGAATTATTCAAGGTCGCTCCCGAAGAAAAGCCCGAATATAACGGCATACAGCTTATCAACTCCAAAGTAATTGTTTCCTATCTGAAACAATTACTCCGCAACGACCTTCAATATACTCCTTTTGAAATGGTCGCCATGGAAAAGAAGGTTTCAGAAGAGATAACCATACAAACGGGACAAGGACCGTTCACTCTCCGCCTGGGTGGGACAATCGACCGTATGGATGCTAAAGAAAGTACCCTGCGGATTGTTGACTACAAAACAGGAGGAAGCCCTAAGATTCCAGCCAACGTCGAGCAACTGTTTACACCATCGGAAACACGCCCGAACTATATCTTCCAGACTTTCCTGTATGCCGCTATCATGAGCCGGAAGCAATCATTAATGGTAGCTCCTGCCCTGCTCTACATTCATCGGGCAGCATCGGAAAGCTATTCGCCTGTTATTGAAATGGGAGAACCCCGCAAACCGAAAATACCGGTAAACAACTTCGCCTTTTTTGAAGATGAATTCCGTGAACGCTTACAGGCATTATTAGAAGAGATCTTTAATGAAAAAGAGCCTTTCACGCAGACAGAGGACACTAAAAAGTGTTCGTATTGCGATTTTAAAGCTATCTGCAAGCGATAGATTAAATTAAAAATTCAGGCACGAATTAGACGGATCACGGTTTTCCCAATTATCTTAAACCGTATAATTCCGTGTAATCCGTGCCTGAATAAAATATAAAGAAGTTTCAACGCATCCTTTAACAGAGACAAAAACGCATTGAATCAATTATTTTTCGAGCAATGGAATTGAGAAACTAAATGTAGATCCGTCTCCCTTCTTTGAAGTAAACCACAGTTTACCACCATTCTTGACAACAAAGTCCTGACACAATAATAATCCGAGTCCCGAACCTTCTTCATTATTTGTACCGAAGGTACTGAAATGAGTATCAGTGTGCAACAACTTCTTCTGATTTTCGTCATCAATACCGCAACCACTGTCTTTCACACTTACGATTGCCATACCATCTTCCTCTGTCAGTGACACCACTACTTCCGAACCTTCATTGCTAAACTTGATCGCATTGCTGATCAAATTACGAATCACTGTCTTAATCATGTCAATATCAGCACGAACAGCCACATTCTCTACAGGCACATCTTGTACTATCTTAATATTTTTCAGGCTGGCCACCATCGTAAAGATTTCACTTACGCCCTCTACGACTTCCACCATATTAATATCCTGATAAACCACTTTCAGCTTACCAATCTGGCTCTTCGTCCATTTCAGCAGATTATCAAGCAATGAGAATACATCTTCTGTTGTCTGATTAGCCATCGTTAGCAATTCATACATCTCATCACCGATTGTATCACTCGGCAAATTCAGAATCAGCATGTTCAATACCATCTTGATAGATCCCATTGGTGAACGCAAGTCATGTGCAATCACAGAATAGAGTTTGTCGCGTCCCATGATCGTCTTACGTAACTCTTCCGTTTGTGCAACAATGATTCTTTTCGCTGCAACCAACGAAATCTGGTGCGTCACACGAATAATCAATTCTTCTTTATTGAATGGCTTTGAAATAAAGTCATTACCACCCACCTGAAATCCTTTTACAATATCCGCCGTACTGTTTAGAGCAGTCAGGAAGATAATAGGAATTTCAGCCATTTCGGGGTCCGCTTTCATTTGTTGAGCTACCTCAAAGCCACTGATATCCGGCATCATTACATCCAGTAATACAAGATCCGGATTTTCCTTCTTCACTTGTTCCAACGCCTGCGTTCCATTACCGGCAGTCACAATTTTGAATTTTTCGTTAGTCAAAAGTACCTTTAATAAAAGGACGTTTGAAATCACATCGTCCACAATAAGGACTTTATATTCAGAAGGATTAATTTCCATATTCATAATTTTCTTTTTTTATGCTTCAGACATTTTTAAAATATTCAATCATACGCTTCAGCCCCTCTTCAAGTTCAACAGTAGGCTGCCAGCCCAATTTCTCTTTAGCCAATGTAATATCCGGTTGGCGTTGCTTCGGATCATCATCCGGTAAAGACTTAAATACAATCTTCGAAGATGAACCGGTCATACTAATGATCCTTTCCGCCAATTCCAATACCGGAAATTCATTCGGATTCCCCAGGTTTATAGGACCTGTAAACTCGTCCTCCGTATTCATCATTCTTATCATTCCTTCAATCAAATCATCAATATACTGGAAGCTGCGTGTCTGCTTCCCATCACCATATATCGTTATATCTTCATTATTCAACGCTTGAAGAATAAAATTAGAAACAACCCGTCCGTCATTCGGCAACATTCGCGGACCATACGTATTAAAAATACGGATAATCTTCACACGCACATTGTTCTGACGGTGATAATCCATAAATAACGTTTCTGCACAACGCTTTCCCTCATCATAGCAAGACCGGTACCCCACCGGATTCACATTTCCCCAATAGCTTTCCGGTTGCGGATGAACGATTGGATCTCCATATACCTCACTCGTAGAAGCTTGCAGAATCTTGGCATCCAGTCTCATTGCCAATCCCAGCATATTAATAGCTCCCATCACAGATGTTTTGGCAGTTTGAATCGGGTCATGTTGATAATGAATGGGAGATGCTGGACAGGCCAAATTATAGATTTCATCTACTTCAGCCGAATAAGGATAAGTGACATCATGCCTCACCACCTCAAAATGATGATTATCCATCAAGTGAATGATATTATCTTTCGAACCCGTAAAAAAATTATCCAGGCATATCACGTCGTGACCTTCGTTTATAAGCCGTGTACAGAGATGAGAGCCTATAAAACCAGCTCCGCCACTTACCAATATTCTTTTCATTCTAAATATTTCTATTGTTTACTAAAGAGACGCTGTCTCTTCGTTTTGTTTATGGTCACAAATGTAACCGATTTGCTTAAAATAAACAATTTTCGGAGAGGATATTTTAAAAAAAAGAAGATTTAAATAGTTTCAATTTCCGAAACAACTTGCCACTGACAAATGTTTATAATAAAAAAGTATTATTTATTAGAACTATTATGATGACAAATAATCCAAATGCAAACCTCATAGAAGCGATGAAGGAAAAGCTCCCGCTCAAAGGGCAACTGGCAGATATGTTAATGGACACGCTATACATAGGAAAAGAGGCAGTATATAGAAGATTGCGCGGTGAAGTACCTTTCACCTTGCAAGAGTCGGCTCTTATTTCAAGAAAACTGGGTATATCGCTAGACAAGATTATAGGACTAAGTTTCAAATCGAACGCCATGTTCAATATAAACATTGTAGATTATGACGACCCGTTCGAGAGTTACTACAATATCCTTGAAAAATATGTCTCGCTGATTAATACGATGCCGGATGACCCGAATTCTGTAATGGGAACTTCCGCCAACATTATTCCACAGACTCTCTATCTGAAACATGAGCTTCTGGCAAAATTCCGTTTATTCAAATGGATGTACCAGAATAAATATATTGATTGCAAGAGTTTCGAAGAGTTGGATATTCCATCGAAACTGGTCAATATCCAAAAAGACTATGTAGCAATGACACGTCATATCCACTCCATAGACTACATATGGGATAATATGATTTTCCAGCATCTCATCAACGATATCCAATACTTCGCCAGCATCCATCTCATTTCCGACGAAACAAAAGAAGAAATCAAAAAAGAATTATTCTTATTGGCGGATGAACTGGAAGAACTGGCTATCAACGGTAAAACAGCCGACGGCAATCGTGTACGCATCTATGTGTCGAATATCAACTTCGAGGCAACATATAGTTATGTAGACACCAATAACCTGCAACTGAGCCTCATACGTATTTATTCTATCAACTCCATTACCACGATGGACAACGAAATTTTCTGTACCTTGAAAGAATGGATTCAATCTCTGAAAAAGTTCTCCACTTTGATATCCGAAAGCGGCGAAATGCAGCGTATTCAATTCTTCAAGCAACAGCGAGAAATTATTGACGCTCTTTAATTTTATTTTCGCAGATTAGAACTTGAAAAAAAATTAAGTTCCAATAAATGAAAGTAGATAAGAATCTTATCTACTTTTTTTCATTCCCTGTTCCCATCCTACCCACCTGATTCCCAATCAGAAAAATACCTGCACGCTCATCTCTGTTTTACCACACAAATCTTTCAAACACAAGACGTAATTTTGCATAGAATGTATCACAGAGATTATTAACATTAAAATTAAAGGAACAAACAATGAAAAATGGTATTCTAAACGAATTAATATCTACAATGAGGGAGCGAATTCCTCAAGATATGAATCTGGCCAATACTTTGGCTGACATTTTATGCATGGGAAAGGAAGCTGTCTATCGCAGATTGAGGGGTGAGGTGTCTTTTACAATAGACGAAGTAGCACTGCTTTCTCAAAAACTCGGTATTTCTATCGACCAGATTGTCGGTAGCCATGTCTCTAATAAAGTTACTTTCGACCTAAACTTGCTTCATGCTTCCAGTGCGCTGGAAAGTTATTACGAAATAATCAACCGTTATCTGCAAATTTTCGACTATGTGAAAACAGATAATACGACGGAGGTGTATACTGCATCCAATTCCCTTCCCTTTACACTTTATTCTTCCTATGAGAATTTGTCTAAATTCCGTCTTTGCCGATGGATGTATCAGAACGGAGATATAAAGACGCCACATTCTTTGGAAGAGATGTCTGTGGATGAACGGATCGTCAATGTGCATAAGAAGCTGAGTGAAAGTATAAGACAGTGTCCAAAAACGTTTTTCATCTGGGACACAAATATCTTTTATTCTTTTGTGAAAGAGATCAAGTACTTTGCCAGTCTGAATCTGATAAGCAAGGACGATGTCATGCATTTGAAGGAAGAGCTTCTTCAGTTACTTGGCGTGGTAGAACATCTGTCCATAAAAGGAGAGTTCAGCGAAAACAAGAAAGTATCTTTCTATCTGTCCAATATCAGTTTCGAAGCCACTTACAGTTATATCGAGAAACATGATTACCAAGTCAGCCTACTGCGGGTATATTCTATCAATTCGATGGATTCGCAAAGCTCGTATATCTGCCAGATGCAACGCAATTGGATTCAATCGTTGAAGCGCCACTCTATTCTGGTTTCAGAAAGTGGAGAAGCACAGCGTATCGCTTTTTTACAAAAGCAATTGGAAGTTATCAATACGTTGTAAACAATTGTAGATTTTAGGATATAAAAGAAAGAGATGTAAAAGACGAGCTGTATCAGAATGAAGACAAACAACATTCTGATACAGCTCTTTTCTTTTAGCTTTTATTCTATTGTGCGCACACAACGATACCAAGCCCAATCTGTGGATTCTCCAGTAGTCCATGCGCCGAATTCACCATTATTATGTCCGACCACCCAATAGCCGCCATCGCGTGAAGTCAATGTCCAATGTACAGCGCTAATCTTCTCGAATCCGCTCCCTGTCCAAGTAGTCGAACCACCGAAACCTTGGTTTTCAATGCTGGTAACGGCCCCTCCCATACTGAGCACCAGATACATCTCACGCTGGGTAGGCAGACGCCAGCCACTCCCTTTGTTTTCGCATGCCGCTTTTGCTTCCGACCAAGTTTTACCATTACTACTGGTATTTTCAATCTGAAACTTAGGAGCAATCTTATTCATCGCGTCACTTGTACCCGGAGTTTCACCTGAAGCAAATAATACCGAAGGATCCGTTCCTCCACTGGCATCACGAGAGACAATAGTGACCCCCGAGGATTCTACCGTTAGATAAGGGTACTTCTTTCCACTATTTGTATTATTCCTCACGCAACGGAAATAATTATTCTTGCTAACAGATTCGGAATCCAAAAAACCTGCCGACATCTCCATCCAAAAACGGGTAGCAGAGCCTTTAGCCTCATAGTATGATGAAGTCCAGTAATTACCGGTCCAGTTTTGATACCACCCATATATATTCTGGCTATCATGATTATTATAATTCTCTGCATTGCCACCCAAAGCATTTTCATAAGCGAATGACAGCAACAGTTCACTGGCAGTAGGCAGACGCCAACCATCGCCTATATTCCTACAGATATCCTCCGCATCGGCTACATTTTCCAACCGTCCCACACTTTGCTTCGTCTCGCCTATTTCCTTATAATATAGCCTGTTATCAAACCGAAGTGGATAAAGATAGAAAAGAGGTTCCCCTGCAGTTGTGTAAGATTTGGTTTCGGATACCATCTGAAGGTCAATCGTACGATAAAACGGGAATTCTTCATCCGACACAGTATGCATTACATTTCTGAACGTGATTCTTATCGTTCCGCTTTTTCCCTCTTTCCACTTGCCAGGGTGAAGCTTCAGCCTAAAATCGTATCCGTGGCCAACCACATCATTACCCTTTCCGTCATCATAGCCTATGATAGACTCAAGATACATCTTGTCGTCCGCATTCTTTCTGCCTATAATTACATCATTATCCGAATCGGTCCGAATCAGTCCGGTACCATCATCGTTCGTTATATTCAATTCCTCAATATCCATAATTTCCCAATTGTTATTGACAAACAATTGCAAGTATTGCTCCGCACCCAGATTGACTTTATAAGTACGGCTATTGACTGTAGTGGGAATATATCGGAATGAGAATTCCAACTCCCCTTGATTGATGGGGAATTGTACATGAGTGAGGTATCCCTCCTTATCGTACAGGCCGAATAAGATGAAATCCCAACGCCACCACCAACCTTCACCATCTTCAACAGTACCATCACCTGCTCTTCGCGGATTAGGCTGTATGGTAAACGCCTGCACCCTTTCACTGAATGGTACCGTATTCGTCCTGTCTAATTGCGGAATTAAACCGCCGGCATTGTATTGGATCATACCGATATCGTTAGCGTCAAAAAGTTTACCTTCTATCTTATCCACGGAAAACATGACATACACCGTCTGCGGTTCGAGAGGGAGTTCGTCACCATCGGGATTTCTAATCGGGAAAAAAAGACCTCTCTCCAACACATTTCCGTATGCATCGACAAATTTGATAATTCCCGGATCTATCGTATACTGCGTCACTTCAATATTGTGAGTCAAGCGCCCTGCTGTCAACGTAACAGTAGCCTTACGCTCAACACCTATAGTTTCATTATTAAAATAAGGAATCTTCAATTTGAGTTGGGTATCATCGTTCGCAACGCCCGACGCCGCATCGACCCCACCTTCAAATTTGAGCCAGTCGCTCCCTGCAGTAACAGTGGCTTTCCAGCCACCGGGACTGTCAGTAAAAACGTCTATGGCATAACTATTATTCTGGTATTGAGTTACAGCGACCTCCGACTCACCCACTCCGAGCATATATTGCCCATTGTAGACTACATCTTTGACCTTGTCACGGTCATAGTGTATCAATCGGAATTTCAGGTTGGACATGACTGTATAAGATGCCAACGCCTCGCTAAAACTTTTATAACCGATTCCCAACGCCTTAGTAATGGTAATGATGTATTTATGGTTTCGCTTCAAGGACAAATATTCCACCTGCTCTCCTGTATTTCCGGTTTTGGTAAAATCCACCCGGTAAAATGTCGATTCGCCCGTACCGATTCTTCCTTTCACAATCAGGCAAGTAGCATTCTTACGGCTCGCTTCTCCATCTTGTCCCACACCACCGACATCCTCTGCTGCTATAGATTCAAATGTATAAATCTCCCCTTCGTAGGGTGTGTTGCCATTTACGGAGTAAAGAATTGCATCCCCTTCTTCCGTCATTTTACCACTGTTCACAGGGAGAACCGGAGTATCCGGAGCCGGGTCAGTAACCTGCCCGTTCGTGTTCCATGCCGGAGCAATGTATCCGGTGGTATTGTAATTAGCCAGGTAAACCTCTTCGACCGTGAAATTCGAAGTGGCACTGTTATTACGGATATCGATGCGCGCCAGCATACGTTTCATATTTATGCCAGTTATCGGATCCATCGAAGGAGTGATTTTGCTTATTACCTTCTCCCCGTACATCGGAATCCGCGTATACCCATCAGTCGTCGAACCGTCTGCCAGCCATTTGCCGGTCTGGGCGTGGAGCATCTTTTCCATTGCCTCAACCTTGGTGGTCGTTCCCTTTATGAAGCCCGGCACAATATTATCAAGTTCCTTATTTGCCACAACCACGATGCAAGTAGATGCGGTAGTGGGAGAAAGCACAGCAGAGAAACTCACAGTGGAATTGTCAGCCAAGTCCTGAGTAACTCCTGTAGCGCTGACGCATTCCAGGTATACCGCCGGTGTTTTTGACATATCAAAAACAAGAATATCCACCGTTTCTATTTCGTCTTCTTTCTTTGCTGTTCCCGTTCCAGTCATCGTACGCGAAGATACGGACGGGAGGTTTACATCGGGAACCGTTAATGTAAACCGGATACCGTTTCCTGTTGGAGAAGGTGTCGACCCTAATTCTTCCTGTACGCATCCGGTAAGCCATACCGTCATTAACAAAACAGGCAAAAGATAGCACCTTCTTATGATTGAAATCCCATATTGCATATTTCTATTTCCTTTCCTTAAACTTTAATATTGCATATTCGCCATTATGGCGCGGTCAATGTCACCGCTATTGGCAGATTATCACCATTCGTATTGGTTAGTGTGAGTGTAGCCGTATCACCGGACACAGCATCGGCTCTAAAGTAGAAGTAAACCACATCACCACTCACGCCACTTGTTTCGAGCATTGTCTCACTGTTAAGCAGAATTTTATCCGGATCCTGTATCTGGGTTATCTTCCACTCCCACGTTCCCGGGTTGCCCGAAGTAAAGACAAGCTTGCGACGTTGCATATTTCCGGTTCCACCATCACTGCCGTCCAATTCTACGTTCGAGGTCAACCACTCTCCGTCTTCTTTCCACTGGCTCAACAGTACATGATGCCGCAGATTACCGGCATTGATATAAAAGCCTGTTTCCCGCTTAGTTCCGGTTCCGGAGTTAAATCCGGGCATCACAACCTGGATATTATAGGTATATACACCTCCCGAAAAGGATGTCTCGGCCATATTAACCGTTGCCCACGTATCCATAGTACTTTTGTTTAATGACGCACCCGGCAGATAGCCCGTATCCGGATTGGCATCATAATTCGTTTTCGCTTCTATATTGACAGTGACACCATCACCAGCCGTCTGTACCTTGGTCTGCGATAACTTGAGATAATATTGTTTGTCGAAAATCACATTCACCGGGCTTTCCGTCCATTCAAGCGGCGTGGCTGAAAGCTGATAGGTTTCGTTGGATATCGTAAGATTGTAGTTGATGTACTCGCCTGACTCCCAGGAGTGCGGGTTCTTGGCGATAATATCACTGAACAGGAATTCCCGGTCGCCAAAGTTGGTGGTAACAACGATTTTGGCGGTTGCGGAGAAAGCGTCGGTCGGCAACATGAGGAATGTATCCCCCATCAAGGTGGCATCTTCGGTCACCGATTTGTTATCGGTGAGAGTAGAAACGACCTTCCCGGTGGCGACATCGCTCCAGACAAACTTCGGTTTGCCGTTTTTCGTCGTGGTGGTCGGAATTTCAGTCATGGCAAGTTTACCGCTTTTTCCCACATTCTGGAATTCTATTTTCTCGATAGTCACCTCATCCGGTACAGGAGCTACTTTCTTGAATGTAAAGGTAACCTTGGTCAATGTGCGGTAGAAGTGTATATTCACACCCTCAACCCATACAGGGCCCGATATAGCCGCCAGTACATCGACATGATTGGCGGCGGATGCATTCGCTGTATAATTCAGCACCATTTCTCCGGGATCAGTGAAACTCGCAGTAGGCGCATTCGCATCGTTGTACGGATACCAGGAGAAGAATTTCATGCTCGCATTCAGCAATCCGGGCCAATATTGCAACGGCGAGATGGTGGCTGTCAGGTCGGCGTTAACCGTGGCACTTGCATTGAAGTATGGTTGGGGAACGGAAGCATTAGGAGTCAGTGAGCCGTAAAGACCGAAAGTCTCTTCTTTCAGATCGGTATTCGAAGAGATTGCCGCACCGCGAGTGTAGACATAGCCGCCTTCTCCGATACGTTGCACAACAATTAATTCCTTATCACACGTCATCTCTTCTCTGACACACGAAAAGAGAACAGCCGAAAGGACAGCCATTGCCATAATCATCCTAATATTATTTATAGTCTTTATCATCTTACTTCTTTTCCGAAATTAAAAACAATCAACGAAAGATATTACAAGTCCAGATTCAAGTCAATGTCTTGTCTTTCACCCCAATCTTCTACGCTTATCGTCAGTATTTGAATACCTATTTTTCCGACGCGTGCCGTTACCTGATACACATTATTCCGACGGATCTCCGTAAAAGGTTGCGCCGTCGGACTGCCTGTGCCATCAACCTTTGTTACGCTTTCAATTACTTTCTCGGTTATTCCGGTGACGTCCGAAGGGCCTTTCGGGACATTAGCCATACTGATAGACAGTCGGTCGGAATAATCCGACTTGAATAGACGTTCGGCTGTGTAGAACGAGCAAAGCAACTTCCGGTTTTCAGCTCCGGGAGCAGATGAATATGCCCAAGTTTCTGTAGTCGCAGCTGTCCACTTATGCGTTAACAAATTGCTTTCCGACACGTCTTCCTTCACTTTTCCGTAGTTTTTTGAAGAGTCGGTGTTATCACGCGTGCCGTTGTCCACGTTTCCCATCACGAAATAGCTATCGTAGGAGAAATTGTGCAAGGTGACACTAGTGCTTCCGGCAATATATCCGGTCACCGCCCCACCGTCTATAGCTTCGATAAAGACATCTACTCGGGCTACGGCACGTTCGATCACCATTTGTACTGTTTTGGTTTCATCAGGTGCTATGGATATATCCCGGATCACTCCTGTCATAGGCATTCCGGTTGCCGAAATAATCTGCCCGTCACTATTCAGTATGCTGGAGATATCGTAAATCATCTCTTGCAATGTCAAAAGATTGGCTATACCGTCAAGTTTGCTTGTGAGGCTCTGCGGTTCGTTGGCAATAACTACGACCAGGATATCATTACTGGAAGTCACTTCGAGAAGTTGCGCATCTATATCAGTAGCTGTCTCCGGAGTACTCAACAGGATGTGTTCATTCACATCCAGCCTCACGCCACCGGGCGTGCTGCCGAATACGATAAACCGCATGGAGTTTATCTTCTCCTGTTGTTCCACATCCCCATTGTTCACCAAGTCGATGCTAAGTTGCGCCCTGGTAGTATGGGCAGGCAACTCATAAGCCACATCAGCTTCTCTACTACATGAGAACAAAAGGATGGTGGATGCCAGACAAATGATATGTAATAGCTTTTTTCTCATTCTTAAACTTCCATCCCGTGGAGCCAATGAATCCAGTTCCCCACGACAATACCAATTTGAAGGAATCCTCCTCCGGGTTTTTCAACAACTGTAAATATCAGGTTCCATTCACTCTGCCTGTCAAGATATTCCTGAAAGGGAAGCTCCGTTCCGTCGTAACGGGAAACCGGCCGTGCAATACTCAAGAGTGTCATCAGATTGTAGCTCCAGACTTCAGCTTCGGTATTCGCATCCCTTATAATAAATTTATAATCCCATCCACTCCTGTTGAGCAAACGCATCGTGTTCAGGCGTGCGGACATAACCACGTCGGATATTTCACCCGGACCTGTATAGTAAGGCACATAAGTAACCGGCCCTTGTCCTGTGGGTTCGTTTTCCCAGGAATAAACCGCATTTTCCGGCGCCTGAATTTCAAATGTATATTGTGTGCCATTCACTTTATTTTCCTCATATCCCATTAACGCGAGATTAAACCGATTGGTGTCACGTATCAGGTTCACCGGATAAATTTTATGGTCGGTACTGGATGGCAGGTGGTCCACTTCCACAACCTCTCCGAAGTAAAGATGCTGAAACTCGAAATTAACAACATCCGTCTCCCGCTTCAGGGATACAATGACCTGTTGGAGGGTGGTTGTTCCCGGTGCCAGTTTATTACCTGCATTGTCCGAAAGCCGGAATCTGTCAGACAGACTTCCGACGGTCAGTACTTTATAACTTCCGAAATCGAGCTCGTCGGTCAACGACATCCGGTTTCCACCCACCAGCGCAGCAACCTCGGCACTTTTGGTGAAAAGCAATTTATCATCGCTGTCGAACACAAGTACATCCACCGATTTAACCTGCGGATTAAATGCATCCGCATATTCCATATTGTAGTCGAATACAAATTCCAACCAAAGTTCGCACCGTGGAAGGTCTTCGCGTATACTGTCGCACGAAGCCATACATAGCATCGAAGCAACGATAAGGAACAGCGATTTAGTTTTTCCGAACATATCTTTTTCTTTTAGGAGGCAACCCTATCGGTTTGCCATTTTATATTGTCAGAGATCTCTATTTTGTGACCTCCGGTTATTTCCTCTTTTAGGGGCGCGCTTTGCATTTCATTGCATCTCGGATGCGCCGGTATATTTCAGTGCTGTTTTTGGGAAGCCTGTCACCGGCTTGTTTTTACTTTTTTCGGCGGTCTGTTCCGCACGGAATATCTATTAAAAAAAGTACAGGGCAGGCAGTCCGCACTGCCCTGTTTTCTTTGAAAGTAAAGAGTTTCTTTAGATTTCGAAATTTGTAGTCCAGTATATCCACGGAGCAACTTTAATCTCAAAGTGGAGATAAGCACCTTTCTTATCGATATCTTCTTCTTCATCCGGATCTTCGGGTCCACCACCAGGATACCACGGTGTACCGTTACCATTTACCTTTGTCAGCGTAAGCGTATAATAGTTATTACGTACTACACCGTATTTTCCATACTCCATATAAGAGTTGGCTGCATTGTCATGACGAATCTCATAGTAGTAATAGTTGAGACTCTTTGGATACCAATAGATGCAACCTTCTTTTTTACACAGTTCACCACCATTCTTAATGTTGTTGTCATCAAGAATAGTCTGTGTAAGAAGAGCAAAACTACCCGGATCATTGGTGGTAAGTTCAGATTGTATCTGAGTATAGAACAGTTCGCATGCTGTAACCAAGAGTTTCTCCTGGGCGGTCATAGGGTCTGAGTTTGTTTGTTTAGCTTTAGCAGGTGTATAAGCAGCCAGCAAGTCAGCAAAACTTTTGAAGTTTACAGAGTTAGTTCCGTTAGGAAGACGATACCAGTCATCTCCCAAAGTAAATTCACCGGACTTCCAAGGTGCATACTGTCCCTTAAGTACCAGACGCGTAGCCGCACCGAACTTCTGATATCCTTCAGCCATCGTATTCTCGATACAGTATTTATAATTATCACCCGCATCTGCACTTTCAGCAACCCACTCTACCTTAGGTTCGCGGTTAGCATCAAGTGTATTCTTAACAATGCCTGTAAGATATTCAGTTCCACCTGCAGTCGTAAAGTTCGGGTCAACTGTATAGAAGTTACTTTTGTAGAATCCGGTAGTATGAGATGACGCTGTGGTAGTCTTCTTTGCAAAAGGATAGAACAGAGAGTTATAGTAGTCTATAGTCCAGTTTCCAAAATCAAATTGTCCAAGACTTGCATTTGTTCCATCTTCAAAAGGTCCAACTGCTAATGGACTGCCAATCATAACTTCCAACTTTGCAGCAAGGCGTTCTATCTCAAGAGTAGCCGGATTACTTTTCGCTGCATTCTGAGCTTGCGCTTCCGATTTATAGTCACTGACCAAAACAATCTTGTCCGATACATCGAGCAGACATTCATCTTTCCATGCATGATTGGATGGATCCGAATCGGAATCATCGTAGAATCCGACATTAATCATTGCACAACCATTGGAGTGTACAACCTCCTCTACCAGATAAGCATTGTTGGGCTTAGTATTGTTTTCAGGAACTGTAACCATTGCATTGATGGTAGCATAGGTTGCACCCTCTGAAAGGTTATCCAAGCGATCCTTTAATTGGTAACCCGGATTGGCTATAACAAGCAAATACTTAGTATTCGGATCCACTTTAACCGGAGTATTCGGAGTCGTAACTCCACTATTTGTTCCGAAAGAACCTGATCCCAATACCGTGGCATACTTAGTTGCCTTTTCATCCTTAGTCACCACCTTACCCGCATCGAACGTAATCACATAAAGCTCATTAATCGCGCTTTCTGCAGGCAAAGCCGGCTGTTCACCAGAAGCACGTGAACCAGGCACTTTTGGATTAGTCAGACTAATTGATACGTAAGCTACATCATAACCTGCTCCCCCTTCAACCTCCGGATTTTCCTCCAGATTCTCATTTGAACAACTTGCCAATGCCACAACGGCCAGTAACGAAACTAAAATTGATTTAATCTTTAGCATAATACAAAAAATTATTAGAATTAATACATATATAATTTCCCACTTAATTAGTAAGTTTTACTTACCATTTTTTCTCATTTCGGCAGCATTAGCCTTCTTCCTGACTAATTCTTCCAGATTGCCCCTAGCTGCATCCAGACCTGACTGCTCTGCGACCTTCAAATACTTCTTCGATAATTCATAATCTCCCTTCATTAACATTAATATTCCCATAGCATTATTATATTCCGGCAAATTCTTATTCGAATTCACCATGCTCAGATAACGTTCGGCCGAAACCAGATCATTGCGTGATAAAGCGGCAGTAGCAGCATTTATATTTGCAATCTCACTCTGTGGATACATCCGGACAGCCGTTTCGAACACATCAATAAATTCTTGCGAGCCTGTCGGATAGGTATTAGCTACCAGAAACATTTCATTCAAGCTCAAATTCTGCGGACGCGTCTTGATAATCTCTTTCGCTTCCTCCACACTAAAATCCCTCACTTCATAATTCACTTTGCAGATAGCCACACGCAGACTTGGGAAAATATACTTCAACAAGTATCGGTAAGGCGTCCCTCCATGAAGTTGCATCAGTTTTGTTTCTCTTCCTTTTTCAATAGGTATGTTCCTGATAATATCCAGCACTTCGTCTTTATATTCCAATTCGATTGTTTCAAGCGCTTTCTCCAGTCCGTCCCAGTTTTCACCTCCAAAGACAATGTAGTATTGGTTTCTCGGAAAATCGTACCTGTATGCCAGATAATCCCGAAGCGCCATAGCACGCCCTTCAGACAGACGTTTGTTCGCTGCCAATGTTCCTTCCGGAGAAGCATAACCGATAATATCCAGACGGTTCACTTTCACATTCGGATCGGACTTCAGCTCATCGATCATCTTGCGGATTTTAGCTAGTTCCTGAGGATTATTCATGTATTCGGGACGAATATTGACTTTATTCACCTCGAAATCCAGAAAACATTCTGCTTGAATATCCCGTTGTTTGATTTCTTCCGCTTTCGGTTGCAGATAAGCAAACTGAGGAACCACTACGTAAGGCGTCCATACACGTTCCAACGTCACTTTGCCAAACTCCTCTATGTTCATCAATGCCGTTTCGCCGCAACCACATTCATCACGCTGCACGTCCAAGCGCGCATCCTTCATCCATGATTCGAACGGAACCAGATATTGATACCGAATCGTATCATTTCTTAGTTTTCCAGCTTTTTCCACTATATATGGCTTCTCGTAGTTTCTTTTCTCTTTGGCATTCATCAACGCAAGCTCACGCTCATACGCCAGATACTCGTCACGACCTTTAATAGAAACTTTCGGAAGATTCTGAGTACGTCCGGGAGTCACCAGCCGCGGAATAAAATCCATTCCCCGGGCAGATTTCACTTTCACATTATTCAAAACAAAATCTATATCGACATGAATAAAATCACCTTTCTGTTCCAACCGCACCGGATTCACAGTAATGACACCTTCGTAAGAGCGGGATTGAGCCATAGCTGTGTTTATATTCAGGCTGCAAACCACCAACATACACACAAGGAAACCTATTTTTCTTATTATCATACTCCTCATTATTTAATTACATAAATAAGTGACACACTTGCTTTAGTAGGCCCGAAATAGTTTTTGCTGCTTTCCTTTAGTCTCGTACCACAAGTAGCGCAAGGATACTTGTCATATACAATGTGCGCATATCCCACTCCGACAGATGTTTCTATACTCCAGCGTTTTTTCAGAATCCACGAATATCCTACGGAAAAGCCACCACCATAAAGATATCCCTGATAACGCGTATGCTGCATATTGTCACTGATAAAAGACCAGTCGGGCCATCCCCCTACATTGAAATCGGCATAATGTCCATGCATTCCGACAAACATACGGCGAAAACTCTCACAAAACCAGTAACGGATTTCGGGCTGTACCCCCAAATGACGGAGGCGTTTGCCGTCGGAAAGTTTCCACGGATTATAATTGACCGGAATATCCAGCGTCCATTTACACGCCAGTCCGATCTCCAGTCCCAGATTCATGGTAGTAGTAGCGTCATACAGCAGATTGCTTTTCAGCGCAACCTTCTGGGCATGACCCTCGGAAATGGCACATCCGAGCATGAATAATATGAGTATAGCAACTTTCTTCATTTATATCACATTTACTGTTGTTTATTGCCCCAATTGAGTAACATCTATTTTTATGCGTTGCACATTACTGATGCCCGTTTTAACGGAAGACACCATTGTTGTGAGATGTACGATTCCGTTTCTGGAATCCGCCTCTACATTGGGCAATACCTTAATATAGATCTTACCGTCTTCAACGATAATGCGTTCTTCTCCTGTATGTCCCTCCGGCATTACGGAAGAATACAGACGAATCCAATTTTTAGCACTTTCATCCACTTCGTCCGTAAGGCAGAAATAATCGATTTCATACACCTCCGAATTTGATTTTCCAGTAGGCATGAGCTGAAGTGTACTTCCCGTAGCAGGAACAGCTTCCCTTTGTCTAATATGAACTTCTTTTTCCAAATTTCCTGTTTTTAATGTTATAAATTCATGGGGATAGTTTCTTGAGTGTCACTATAAGACAGAGAGCCAAGCAAAGGATTGCTCAACGGCTTAGTCAACAACCTGGCATATATATCCGCACAAGTTGTCACCTTCGATGTTAATTGAAAGAGAGTACCGGTCACATTCGACCCCTGCACACACATCACAGATAATAAAAAAATCAAATATAAAATACTGATTGTAAGTTTTGTTATTTCTCTCATTAATTCTCCAATATACTTTCTTCTACTTCTTGTATATCTCTCTTATTTCTCTTTTTGCTTTTCTCTCAGGACAATATTTTTGTCCAAATCTCATATTGCAAATTTCGGAATATTAAAGGAGATACAAAATTGTATTCATTTCTGTTACAGAGAATCAACTTAGAATAAAGGGGCTAATTATGCAGGTAGTGAACAAGAGGGTTACGAAATTCACAACAAAAATATTTAATATCCTCATTTCTTTCGATATGCGAACATTAAAAAAATCCCAAGTTTCTCTCATAAAAACTTGGACAATGGAAGGAAGTTATAGTTTTCTGTGTCATTTAGACACAACTTAGGCACAAATTAGACAAAAGACATAGCTATTTTATACAACAAAACAGCCCAATAACTTGTATAATTTGTGCCTAAATGACAAAAAGTTCAATTTCTATATGTATATATAGTTATCAAATTATAAGGTTTTACGCTCAGTTTCCGTAGGTGCCACCTCATCAGGAATACTGAATTCGCGATTAGCAAACAGATCAGCAAGACCTGAAATTTGTTTCAGGCGCAACAATTCATCACGATCCATACCAATATTTTTCATTATCCATTGATCGGACATACCTGCCTTGTCAAGTTCCGCAACAATATTGCACATCAATTCAATGTTATGCATTCCACGCGCACGGTTGTGCCGGATGGTCGAACTCATACGGTTAGACAGGTCTTTGTCTATCACCACAATCGGCAATAAGCCGTTTTCACGCTTATAGATTCGTTGGGAAGTTTTCAATACCGTATAGCGATGGTAGCCGTCCACCAGTATATAATGGTCTTCATCTTTATTGTAGTAACATACACATGGCATCGTAAAGCCATCTTCCCAAATAGAAAGTTCCAGCAACTTCATTTCAGGCGGTGCAACGACATTCGGATTATAATCGTTCGCATATACTTTTTCTACGGGTACCGCTTTTACCTCGTAAACAGGGCTTTTATCTACACTCATGATACTATGATTCTATATTGTTCCATAATTTGACTCCTCTTACTCATCTCCTCCTTCGTAGGTGAGAATCCCATATATTTGCAGGCATGGTCATTTTTAAGAATACAAACACACATTCGCTTATACGTGGGTATTTCTTTGAATTCCGGAATGTCGATATCATCCTGATATTCCATACGTACCGGTTTTTTCAACGTTTTGTAGTTACTGTTGTCCATAACGATAATCGGTACTTTCGCATCAATCAACTTTTGGATGGTAGCATCACTTAGGCATCCACCTTTTGTCCGCCAGAAATTCACACTCACTGATAGTTTACGGAGATAGTTTTTCCTCGCCCGTTCCGGCAAAGTGGACAACAAGAAATACATAAACTCACGCCATGTATATCCTTCGGGAAGTTTCACCGACTGCCATCCCATCGCATGAGTACCGCCATACATACCGGTAAAGTTCACACCGTTCACCCTTCCGACCATTTTACCCCAGGTATTGGGATCTAGCACCCGGTAAAGTTGCAGGCTCTCTTGCGCTTCGTTAATAAAAGGACTTGCTACACGCTGACGCTCCAAATTGACTCCAGCACGATAGTAAAGGTCATATAAAGTATTATAATCCCACTGGAATTTTCCATTGGCCGTCCATACATCCGTTGTCTTCCAGTCGAATATAGGATAGGCATTATAAATATCATTCCCTACTTTTGAAGTCCATTTGTATTTATGATACATCTGGAATTTACGGCTCATATAGATACATCTCCACCGGTTGAAACTCTCCTGTGTACGGATTCCGATCAGACAACAAGTGCGCACTGCGTCATTTTTGTTGTGTATCCATTGCGCAAAACGCATCTGGAATTCATAATCCCACATGGTTGTATTATAAAAAGGAAAATCATCTTTGGTCATTGCCTTTTTAGGCATGGAACGAACCCATATATTCTTTTTATTATCTTCCCAGGGACGCCAAAAGGATTGATACATCGAGGTACAGGTAGCCACACGGAAAGGAATACATACCCGGTACACATCCAGAATATCCTTGTTAGCTTCCAGCATCCGGTCCACATAGTCGATGGTCATTTTATACTGGATTTCATAATCCATGTGAAAAACTCCCAAACGTACCTTCAGGTTATTCTTCCGGATATAATCGATACACATATTCAGCAGTACCCCGCTGTCTTTACCTCCGGAGAATGACACATATATATTATCAAATTCATTAAATATAACTTTCAGTCGTTCTTGTGCTAATTCATATACATTCTTTGTGCCTGCTATTTTCTTTTTCGCCATAAGTTATCTATACATTTTTACATACCGTGTCCATTTCTTGTCCATCGATACAAATTCAAACTTTTCAAATGTTTCTTTATCTTGTACCAGTGTGACCGAATTGAGCAACCAACTCTCAGGCCCGAATTCCGCAATGACGGCAGGCAACAAATGCGACAGGATTTCCTCCCGTCCGGCGTCTTCTGCCTTTACATAATAATTATTGATTACAGCTTTCTTCCGGCTTTTCTGTTCCACCGGCACGAAGCCCACCACTTCTTTATCTTCAATCGCAATAAACCACACATACTCTTCGCCCGTCTTGAAAGGGTAATTATTGTTTGCGCGTATCACTTCGGGATCCATCACCATCGGCGCCAGAAGCCGATATAAATGTTTGTCTTTTCCTTTTAATCGTATTATCTGCATCATATCATTCAAAAATGGACGCACAAAAATAAGGAAAAAATATCAAATTCGTCATTTCTGTTCCTAAAACATTTGTTTTTCATGTTATTATCTCTATATTTCGATATTTTTGAAATCACCCGTCCGTCATTCCTCTCTCACGTTTAAAGTAAGTCAGTATGGTGGCAAAGCTTAGATATTCCCGCCCGGGAGTATGCGACCGGCTTTGAAATTGATAACGGGCAAAGATGACTTCACATGCCAGTTTATATTTAAAATGCAGCTTTAAGCGGTGCTGTAAAAACTCAAACACCCGACAGAGATATGCAAACACGTCTCCCACTTTGTCATTGGGAATCACTCGTGGCTCACGATGCGTATCCGATATGTGTTCCATTTCACTAAGAACATATTCCAGCTGCTCTATTTCCTCGCTAGTGTTTTGCATTGTACATTTCATTTGTTCTATTTTCTCTTCCTGACGAATGTACTGTTCACGCTTTCGTTGTAAACGTTCTTTTATGTTCTCTATTCCTTTTGACATTATAAAATTTAGTTATATATAAACGGTTTGACCTTACTGATTATTAACCGGGAAAATGCCATATAAAATCTAATCTCACATGCAAATATAGAGAAGATTGTTTAAATAATTAGATTTTTATTTAAAAATATTCATACTTATAACACATTTAAATTACCAGCATCATAAAATCGGTTTTTCCTTCCAATGAAACGAATCGTACTTTTGCGGAATATTTAAATATTTTAAACAATGGATAATCAATCTTTTGACTGGCTGCTTCATGGCTGCCATGCACTGTCCGAAGTGGCAGTAGCTTATTTTCCGAACTATCAGTATAATTGTTCAGCGGTGAAAGCGTTCCGGCGGATCATCAAAGAACATGCAGTATTACTGAACCAACTCACGGAAGCGGGATTCACCCGGCATACCACAACGCTCACTCCTCAGCAAATTGCGATTATTGTAAGGTTCTGGGGAACGCCTGCATTAGTATACGAAATGATAAAAAAGAATTCATATCTTGCTGTCCCGAAAATGGGGAAAAAGATATAATGTATTTTAATACATTCTTTTTTTCATTTATATATTAATGGATGAAGGGGTGGTCGAAGTGCTAATATAGGCATGCCGGCCTCCCCTTTTAACAGGGCGTTTGAGCAAGAGTAGAAGAAGGCAGACAGAGAGGTCCAAAAATATAGGTAATAATCAGGGGTATTGGACACATGAGCCAATATTAAAATATTTAGCCGTTCATAACCGTAAAATTGTACATCTCAACCAACCGGACTACCTTCGCACCAAATTAAAACAATATAAAGTATGATTAAATCTACAGCAGAAATGCTTAAAAAGGGATATCTCCTCTTCCCTAAAGTCTTATTCGAGGAGCAAATAAAAGTGACTAAAGGTGCAACAGGATATTTCGACGCGTTTATTTTGGTATTAACGCATGTCAATTATAGTACTGTGGAATGTCGCATCCACCAGTACACATTTCAATGCCGGCGGGGTGAATCTGTAATGTCCATGGTTCATTGGGCAGAATTATTCGGTTGGAAACGCAGTCGCACGCGGTATTTCTTCAATAAAATGTACGATGAAGGTATTATCGAAAGATTGTCTAATCCATATATCACTCACATCCGCATACCCGACTACGATCTGTTGGTCGGACAGAAACGTCGGGAAAGTGTCCGTGCCGAAGCTGACGGTATCACCTTCGATGCGTTTTGGGAAAAATATCATGATATTACCCGGAAGCCTAAAACCAATGTCGGCCGTGCTCGTCGGGAATGGAACAAGTTATCTGTCAACGAACGTTGTCTCAGTCTTAGTCACATCGATGAATATTATGATAATCTGGCGGATATCAAGTACTGTATGCAGGCTGCCTCCTATTTGTCAAATAAGGCATTTATGAATGAATATGACTATTAGAAAAGAAAATGAGTGAGATAACAAACCCACAGGACGCCGAACTCGAAGAAGTCGTGCTCGGCGCCTGCCTGCTGGAAAGCAAAGCTATTACACTGGTTGCCGACATATTACGGCCGGAAGTATTTTACACTGAAACGAACCGTGAGATTTATGCTGTCTTGCAGGGTATGTACCATGCCGGGCAAGTAATTGATATCATGACCATAAAAGAAGAACTTGCCCGGCATGGCAAGCTCGAATTTATAGGAGGGCTTTATACACTGGTGCGTATCAGTTCACGCGTAGTGTCGAGTGCTCACCTAGAATATCATGCCCGGATTCTCAAACAGAAATATATCCGTCGTGAAACGATTTTAGGATCTCACAAACTGCTGGCACTGGCTGCCGACGAAACGACTGATATAGACGATACCTTGGCAGACGCCCATTCCCTCCTCGATCGTTTGGAAAAGGAATGTGGTACTACCGAGCATCTTCGTTCTATGCTGCAACTTATGGAGGATACCATTAAACTAATAGAAGTCCGTACAGCCTCCAACAAGAATGGTGTCACAGGGTTGCCAACCGGATTTACTGATCTTGACCGCCTGACATGCGGCTGGCAAGCAGGTGACATGATTGTTATAGCTGCCCGTCCTGCAGTAGGGAAAACGGCATTCGCCCTACATTTGGCACGCACCGCTGCTTCGGCGGGATATCACATTGCTGTATATAGTCTTGAAATGCAAGGTGAACGTTTGGGAGACCGCTGGCTACTGGCTGCCACTACGGGAGTTAACCCCGATCATCTCCTCAGCGGACAATTAACTCCCAGCGAATTACGGCAAATACACGAGGCATCAACAGAGTTGTCTCATCTACCTATTCATATCGATGATAATCCGTCGGTGAGTATGGATTACGTTCGTTCTTCTGCTAAACTGCTACAAAGTAAAGGAAAATGTGACGGTGTCATCATCGACTACCTGCAACTGTGTGACATGAAAACAGACCAACACAACCGCAACCGAGAGCAGGAAGTAGCCCAAGCTAGCCGCAAAGCCAAGATGATGGCAAAAGAATTGCATATCCCTGTGATACTACTCAGTCAATTAAATCGTAATGTAGAGGGGCATCCCGACAACCGTCCCAGTTTGAGTGACCTTCGCGAAAGTGGGGCTATCGAACAAGATGCTGATTTAGTACTGATGCTTTCCCGCCCTGCTCTCTCCGGACGTGCGACAGACCGCAAAAGCACCTACTCTACAGATGGATTGGGTGTGATGGGTATTGTGAAACACCGCAACGGAATGACTGGTGAGCTTTATTTCAGACATGATCCGAGTATGACGAAACTGGAGGATTACGTACCCGGAATAGATTGGATGAAGAAGAATACAACTACCTGAACGGTATAATAAGACAGTGTTTTACAAGAGCTAAAGCTTAGCTTTAGAGGTCGTAAAGCGATGCTTTAGGTTATGAAAAGCAATGCTTTACGATCTCTTCTTTTTTTTAAAGTTTCAACAATCTTATCCCGTGTCTTATGGTTCTCCCAATGCGTCTATAATCACTCTTACCTCCAAAGGTGTGAAAGAACGGCAGTTGGGCTGATAACCCAGGTCATACAGGCGTTGTAGAAGTCCCGGACATAACAGGATCCATTTCTTCATTTTTCGATAAGCAGCGATGTCGGTTAGTTCGGGAGAATAAAGTGAGGCAAGTTCCATACGGCCATACGCACGTATTGTGAATTCTTTCATGATAAATAAGCTTTGATTTATATCTACAAAATTAACAAAATATTTTCACATATGCAATACTTTTTCAATGAATAACTGACTATTATCATGCATTACTGACAGGTACAAATTGAATAACCGATATGCCCATCTTTATGCCAAAACAAGTTGCTCGCAAACTTCTTGGTTACCAATATTGGAATAGCACTCATGATGCTGTATCAATCAAGTATTTACGACAGTCTGTCACCTTAAACAAAAATCGTCTATTAAAAAGTCAGACAAAATTTGGTCAAATATTCCTTTTTATTAATTAAAAAGGCTACAGTTTCACAAACTAATATTGGATTTCAGTCTCTTTTCCATATATTTGCGCCCGCATTTTTATTATTGGATCAACCTCCTTATTCAATTTACCAAACTAGATAAAACAAATGGAAAATATAAACGCAGTAATTACAGGAGTCGGAGGATATGTACCCGATTATATCTTGACCAATGATGAGATTTCAAAAATGGTAGATACCACCGATGAATGGATTATGGGGCGTATTGGTATTAAGGAAAGGCGTATTCTGAAAGATGAAGGACTAGGAACTTCTTACATAGCTCGTAAAGCTGTCAAACAACTGATAAAACGCACCCATACAAATCCGGATGATATTGATCTGGTAATTGTAGCTACAACAACTCCTGATTACCGCTTTCCTTCCACTGCTTCTATTTTATGTGAGAGACTGGAACTGAAAAGAGCTTTTGCTTTCGACATACAGGCCGTTTGCAGTGGTTTTTTATATGCATTGGAAACAGGAGCTAACTTTATCCGTTCCGGAAATTACAAGAAAGTGGTGGTGGTAGGTGCTGAAAAGATGTCGTCAATAATAAACTATACCGATCGGGCAACATGTCCTATTTTCGGCGATGGCGGAGCAGCCGTCATGCTTGAACCTACTACTGAAGATTTGGGTATTATGGATGCTGTGTTAAGGACAGATGGTAAAGGATTACCTTTTTTACATATTAAAGCCGGTGGTTCCGTATGCACCCCTTCTTATTATTCATTGGATAATCAAATGCACTACATCTATCAGGAAGGACGCACTGTATTCAAATACGCGGTATCTAACATGGCAGATGCCTGTGAATCTATTATTGCAAGAAACCATCTAAGCAAAGACAATATCGACTGGGTGATTCCCCATCAAGCTAATCAACGCATTATCACTGCTGTAACACAACGTTTGGAAGTTCCCGCCGAAAAGGTCATGGTTAATATTGAACGATACGGCAATACCAGTGCAGGCACTCTCCCACTCTGCCTTTGGGATTTTGAAGATAAATTCAAAAAAGGAGATAACCTAATTCTCACTGCATTCGGAGCAGGATTTGCCTGGGGAGCTATCTATATAAAATGGGGATATGATGGAAAAAACAGATAGCGATTAATCGCTATCTTCCAAATAAAAAATCCTCTAATTTACTAGAAACCAGAGGATTTTTTGTTTGGGAAGTGCGGTGCGTACGGGACTCGAACCCGTGACCCCATGCGTGACAGGCATGTATTCTAACCAACTGAACTAACGCACCAAAATATTCACTAAAGCATCTCTCTCGATTGCGGATGCAAAGGTAGATATTTTTTTGAAACCTGCAATAGCTTCAGTATCTTTTTTCTGAAAAAGTGGATTTATTAAGAATTATCGTGTACATTTGCAGCTACTAATAAAATAGAAAATAGAATGAAAAATACACCAATTGAACGACATCTGATTGATGAAACTATAAATGAGTTTCAAATTGTCGATTTTTCAAAAGCTACCATTCGGGAAGTGAAAGCTATTGCTTCGAAAGCAGAAGCTGCATCGGGAGTTGAATTTATCAAAATGGAAATGGGCGTTCCGGGGCTCCCTCCTTCCGCAGTAGGTGTGAAAGCAGAGATTGAAGCGTTACAAAATGGTATTGCCAGCCTATACCCTGATATCAATGGATTGCCGGAACTGAAAAAAGAAGCGTCCAACTTTATCAAAGCATTTATTAATGTAGATTTAAATCCGGAGGGATGCGTACCTGTCACCGGCTCAATGCAAGGCACATTCGCTTCATTCCTTACTTGCAGTCAATGCGACGAAAAGAAAGATACGATTTTATTCATCGATCCCGGATTCCCGGTACAGAAACAGCAGTTGGTAGTAATGGGACAAAAGTTCGAAACGTTTGATGTATATGACTACCGCGGAGACAAACTGAAAGAGAAACTGGAAAGCTATCTGAAAAAAGGAAATATATCAGCTATCATTTATTCGAATCCCAATAACCCCAGTTGGATTTGCCTGAAAGAGGAAGAATTGCGGATTATTGGTGAATTGGCAACGCAGTATGATGTGATTGTTTTGGAAGACTTGGCTTATTTTGCCATGGACTTCCGGCAGGATTTGAGCAAACCATACCAACCTCCTTTCCAGCCATCAGTAGCCCATTATACAGATAATTATGTATTGTTGATTTCCGGTTCGAAAGCATTCAGCTACGCCGGACAGCGTATTGGCGTAAGCTGTATCTCTGATAAATTATACCACCGAAGCTATCCGGGACTGACCAAACGATATGGTGGCGGTACCTTTGGAACTGTTTTCATCCATCGCGTACTTTATGCACTTTCATCAGGAACAAGTCATTCCGCACAATTCGCCATGGCTGCCATGCTGAAAGCTGCCAACGAAGGACAATATAACTTCCTCAACGAAGTGAAGATCTATGGTGAGCGAGCACAAAAATTGAAAGAAATCTTCCTCCGTCACGGTTTCCACCTGGTATATGACAACGACTTGGGCGACCCGATTGCGGACGGATTCTATTTTACCATCGGATATCCGGGAATGACCAGCGGCGAACTGGCCAAAGAACTGATGTACTACGGAGTAAGCGCGATCTCATTGGTTACAACAGGAAGCCATCAGGAAGGATTGCGCGCGTGTACCTCTTTTATTAAAGACCATCAGTATGCGCAACTGGACGAAAGAATGAAACTATTTGCAGAAAATCATCCGATAGCCTGATTATCTGACATAAGATATTCATAAAAGCCATTCTTAAAATGAAAAAAAACGGAAAGAACGATTGTTATTCCGTTTTTTTTCTTACTTTAGTGGCATGAATATCGACTCTGACATATTTAAGATTCAATCGAATAATGTGTTACCATCAAGAGGAAAGATTTTAATATCTGAACCTTTTCTGCGTGACGCAACGTTTGGCAGATCCGTAATTTTACTGGTCGATCATACGGACGAAGGAAGTATGGGATTGGTTATCAACAAACAACTGCCATTATTCCTGAACGATATCATCATGGAATTTAAATATCTGGACGAGATTCCTCTATACAAGGGTGGACCGATTGCCACTGATACTTTATTTTACCTCCATACACTATCAGACATCCCCGGCTCTATCTCTATCAGCAAAGGACTTTATCTGAATGGAGATTTTGATGAAATAAAGAAATATATATTACAAGGGAATAAAATCAGCGAATGTATCCGTTTCTTCCTGGGATATTCCGGATGGGACAGCGAACAGCTAAATAACGAAATCAGAGAAAACACATGGTTGGTGTCTGAAGAAGAAAAATCATATCTGATGAAAAACAATATCAAAGATATGTGGCGGACTGCTTTAGAGAAACTAGGCAGCAAGTACGAAACGTGGTCACGCTTCCCACAAGTGCCTACTCTCAACTAATATTTTATTTCTTAGGATTCAAACATTGGAGGAGCAATGCATCTTTGTAGCAACCCTCCACTTTCAGCCAGTTTTTCAATAATCCGCATTGAACGAAGCCACAAGACGTGAACAGCTTTACACAAACGTCATTATCTGTCGTGACATGTGCATAAAGCTGACTTAAAGACAGAAAATCAAAAGCATATTCACAAAGCAGCTTCAATGCGTCGGTGGCATACCCTTGCTGACGATAATCCTTATGCACGGCAATTCCTACTTCTCCCCGCGAATGAAGGGGAACGAAATCCGTAATATCAATCGTACCAAGGATACACTGGTCGGATTTGCGTACCATCATCAGACGTAATTGCTTATCCGCAAACACATCACACTGCGAACCTTCAATATATTGGCGCAACACGTAACGGGAGTATGGAACCGTAAAGTTACTGATATCCCACATCGAAGGATCATTTTCCATCTCATACATTATATCCATATCTTCCGGTTCTACCGCACGAAGATAGATACGATCGTTCATCAAGAAGGACTGTCTCATAGCTTTTCTTCTTTTGCAATGTGAAGTTCGTTACGCAATCTCTTCTCACTGGGCAGGCAGAAAAGTGACGCCGTAAGGCCAATCAGCATACAGAGGTTACCCGTGCTGCTCAACGTCAGGTAGTAACACAAAAGGTTCACCACAATAGCTACTTCAAGCACTCCCAAGCGAACAATGTTCCATTGCACATATCGCTTCAAGGCAAGCGTGATAGTCATGTGATCTATCTTTTTCTTAAGCACCAAGCTATATAATTTAAGAGAAAGAGGCACACACAAAGCAGTAAGCAAAATGCCGACCGTCTCAAAATAGTAGATAGCCGGTGCGTTATCTACCAAACCTCCTACGGGAAAGAGTTCAAACTCTCCTGCCCCAAGCAAAAATGCCGGGAGCACCCAAAAGAAAACATAACTGATATTCAAATTTCTGACAGCTCGTTTTATCTGTTCTTCCATGTTCGTTCTTAAATGATTAATAATGATTATACAGTTCCGGTAAAAAGCGTCCGGTTCACAATGCTGCGTCCTAAAGTCACTTCATCGGCATATTCAAGTTCATCACCAACCGATATGCCACGGGCTATTACACTTAGTTTAACCCCTAGTTTATCCAGCTTGCGATAGATGTAGAAGTTGGTAGTATCGCCCTCCATCGTGGTGCTCAACGCCAAAATAACTTCTTTGATTCCACCTTCAGCCACCCGCTGCACCAGGCTTTCAATTTGAAGGTCACTCGGTCCGACTCCGTCCATTGGAGAAATGACTCCTCCCAAAACGTGATAAAGCCCGCGATACTGCTGGGTTGCCTCTACCGCCATTACATCACGGATATTTTCCACCACACAGACAGTGGAAGCATCCCGTTGCGGATTAGCACAAATCTGGCAAGTTTCAGTATCGGATATATTATGACACACTTTGCAGTATTTCACCTCACGTTTCAACGTTATGATAGAATTTCCGAAAGCTTCCACCGTAGCCGTATCCTGACGGAGCAGATGCAGAACAAGCCTCATAGCCGTCTTACGCCCGATACCCGGAAGTTTGGAAAATTCGCCGACTGCCTTTTCAAGCAGTATAGAAGGATATTGTTGGTTCATAGATAATATTTGCTGTTCTATCGATAAAACCTTGCAAAGATACAGATTATTGTTTTTAATACCTACAAAAATTGCTACCTTTGCATCTGTTATGATGATACTAGTCACTATTCTTTGCTACTTCGCGGTATTATTACTAATAGCCCGTATCACCGGACGTAAGGGAGGATCAAATGCAGCATTCTTCAAGGGAGAGAACCAATCACCTTGGTACATAGTCTCTTTTGGAATGATTGGCGCCTCCATCTCCGGAGTCACTTTCGTCTCTGTACCGGGAATGGTGCGCGGAATGGATATGACGTATATGCAAACGGTACTCGGATTTTTCTTCGGATACATGGCCGTAGCCCATATCTTACTTCCTTTATATTATAAATTGAATCTGACAAGTATCTACGGATACCTCGGCACCCGCATCGGAGTGCGTGCCTATCGCACCGGTTCCTTTTTCTTTCTGCTGTCACGCATGTTGGGAACCGCAGCCAAACTTTATCTGGTATGCCTCATTCTCCATACGTATGTATTTCAGGAAATGCACGTCCCCTTTTGGCTGATTGCTGTCGGTTCGGTTGCATTGGTATGGATATATACTCATAAAAGCGGAATAAAGACCATCGTGTGGACAGATACCTTACAAACATTTTGCCTGATTGCCGCTCTGATTTTTATCATCTATTTTACGATCCAAAGATTAGACCTTAATTTCAGCGGCATTGTGCAAACAATCCAAAACAGCGAACACAGCCGTATTTTTGTATTTGACGACTGGGTATCCCGACAGAACTTCTTCAAACAGTTTTTCAGTGGTATCTTCATCGTCATCGTAATGACCGGACTGGATCAGGATATGATGCAAAAGAATCTTTCTTGCCGGAACCTCCGGGAAGCACAAAAAAACATGTACTGCTACGGTTTCTCATTCATTCCGCTAAATTTCCTTTTTTTATGCCTGGGAATTCTATTGATAGCGCTAGCGGGACAGATGCAACTCGAACTGCCAGCCATGAATGATGATATACTGCCCATGTTTGCAGCCCAAGGTTATCTGGGACAATCCGTATTGGTACTTTTTACAATCGGCATTATCGCAGCAGCTTTCAGCAACTCGGATTCCGCCCTGACAGCCATGACAACCAGTGTATGCGTAGACCTGCTGAATACGGAAAAAGACACAGAAGAAACGGCACGTCGCAAAAGAGGCAAAGTGCATTTATCGTTATCAGTCTTATTGGCATTCTTCATCTGCCTGGTAGAAATACTCAATAATAAGAGTGTTATTGACGCCATATATATCATCGCCTCCTACACATACGGCCCCCTGCTCGGAATGTTTGCTTTCGGACTTTTTACACGCAGGCAAACGAACGACCGGTGGGTTCCTCTCATAGCCATCTTTTCACCCCTGCTCTGCTATCTTGCCGACTGGTGGATTGGAAAAGAAACCGGATATAAATTCGGTTATGAATTGCTAATGTTAAATGGAACGCTTACCTTTGCGGGGTTAATCTGCATGTCTAAAAAAGGGAAAAACGATGTTACAAAGAAATAAATGACAAGAAAATGGAAATAACAAGTGCTGAATTTGTGATTAGCAATACGGACGTGAAGAAATGCCCGGCCGGCATTTTCCCGGAATATGCCTTTATAGGCCGTTCGAATGTGGGAAAATCGAGTCTTATCAATATGTTGACCAGCCGTAAAGGTCTGGCCATGACCTCTTCTACTCCGGGAAAAACGATGTTAATCAACCACTTCCTTATCAATAAGAATTGGTATCTCGTCGACCTTCCGGGATATGGCTATGCCCGACGCGGACAAAAAGGGAAAGACCAGATACGCACCATAATCGAAGATTATATCTTGGAACGGGAACAAATGACCAACCTCTTTGTCCTGATAGACAGCCGGCTGGAACCTCAAAAAATAGACCTCGAGTTTATGGAATGGCTGGGCGAGAACGGTATCCCCTTCTCTATCATCTTTACCAAAGCCGACAAGCTAAAAGGTGGACGTTTAAAAATGAATATCAATGCCTATTTACGTGAGTTGGGCAAACAATGGGAAGAGCTCCCTCCTCACTTCGTATCTTCCTCGGAAGACCGCACAGGACGTGTTGATATACTCAATTACATAGAAAACATAAACAAGGATCTCAATGTTAAATGAAAGAAGAATGAAAATGAAAAAGAGTTTTTTATCTATTGCCTTTTTGGCAGTATTTGTGCTAACGGCAACTAACAGCCAGGCGCAATCATGGTCCGACTTATTAAATAAGGACAACATTTCAAAAGTAGTAAATGCCATCACCGGAACCACCGAATCTATCGACATGACCGGAACATGGAGCTACAAAGGTTCGGCGGTAGAGTTCGAATCGGATAACTTACTAATGAAAGCAGGCGGAGCTGCCGCAGCTACTATGGCTGAAAATAAGCTGAACGAACAATTAAGCAAAATAGGTATTAAAGACGGCCAGATGAGTTTCACTTTCAATGCCGACAGTACTTTCACCAGCACGGTGGGCAAGAAAACATTGAAAGGCACTTACTCCTACAATGCTTCAACCAAACAAGTTGATTTGAAGTATTTGAAACTTCTGAATCTGCACGCTAAAGTAAATTGCAGTTCCAGCTCACTGGAGTTACTGTTCAACTCGGACAAACTGTTGAAACTAATGGCTTTCATCGGTAGCAAAAGTAGCAGTACCGCACTAAAAACAGTTAGTTCACTGGCCGAAAATTACGATGGAATGATGCTCGGATTCCAGCTCTCAAAATAGCAAAAGAGAATCGTTTAATACTATTTCGCACTCCATAAAGTATATTTTAGGGGAAAAGCATTATCTTTGTCGTTTGTAATCAAAAAGAGAAGGAAAAATGAAAAAGATACTTTTTTTAATGACCCTGTTAGTAATGGGCGTAAGCTTTGCATTTGCACAAACAAATGCAGATATCAAGTTTGACAAAACAACTCACGATTTCGGTAAGTTTTCTGAAAACAGCCCGGTTGTCAGTTGCACATTTACCTTTACTAATATCGGCGATGCCCCGCTGGTGATCCATCAGGCTGTAGCCTCTTGCGGATGTACAGTACCCGAATATACAAAGGAACCCATCATGCCGGGCAAAAAAGGAACAATCAAGGTGACTTATAACGGAACAGGCAAATATCCGGGACATTTCAAAAAATCAATCACCTTGCGTACCAACGCCAAAACAGAGATGGTAAGATTGTATATCGAAGGCGATATGACGGCAAAAGATGCAAAGTAGGAAAAAATAGACTATTACATAAAGGAGAATCTTTCGGTTCTCCTTTTTTTTTGTTTACTTTGAGGACGGAAATGTAAATTAACACATTAGCAAATTATAAAAACTATGAAACAAGAAGAAGACAAATTCACCGGGTTACCCGAGAATGCGTTCAGAGAGTTGAAACCCGGGGAAGTGTACAACCCGTTGATGGGTCCCTCTAAAAATTATCCGGAAGTTAATATCTGGTCAGTAGCATGGGGTATTGCCATGGCAATCCTTTTTTCGGCCGCCGCTGCCTATCTGGGGTTGAAGGTCGGACAGGTATTTGAAGCAGCTATTCCAATTGCGATCATTGCCGTAGGAGTTTCCGGAGCTGCCAAAAGAAAAAATGCGTTGGGCGAAAATGTGATTATCCAGTCTATCGGAGCTTGTTCCGGAGTAATCGTTGCCGGAGCGATCTTCACCCTCCCCGCTCTTTATATTCTCCAAGCTAAATATCCCGAGATGACGGTTACCTTCATGCAGGTATTCATCAGCTCTTTATTGGGTGGCGTATTGGGTATTCTATTCCTGATTCCTTTCCGTAAATACTTCGTCAGCGACATGCATGGAAAATATCCTTTCCCGGAAGCAACAGCCACTACACAGGTGTTGATCTCCGGCGAAAAAGGCGGCAGTCAGGCCAAACCGTTATTGATGGCAGGTATGATCGGCGGATTATATGACTTCATCGTAGCGACATTCGGATGGTGGAACGAGAATTTTACTACCCGTGTTTGCAGTGCCGGAGAAATGCTGGCAGAAAAGGCAAAATTAGTATTCAAGGTAAACACCGGTGCCGCTGTGCTTGGTTTGGGATATATCGTCGGACTGAAATATGCTTCCATCATTTGTGCCGGTTCACTGGCTGTGTGGTGGATTATCATTCCGGGAATGTCTGCTATCTGGGGTGACAGTGTACTGAATGCATGGAATCCGGAAATCACCTCTACCGTAGGTATGATGAGTCCGGAAGAAATATTCAAATATTATGCCAAGAGCATCGGTATCGGCGGTATCGCTATGGCAGGTGTGATCGGTATTATCCGTTCCTGGAGCATCATCAAGAGCGCTGTCGGACTGGCAGCCAAAGAGATGGGCGGTAAAGGGAATGTAGAGAAAAGCATTATCCGTACCCAACGGGATCTTTCCATGAAGATTATCGCTATCGGTTCCATCATCACACTGATATTAATCGTATTATTCTTCTATCTCGATGTCATGCAAGGGAATCTGTTGCATACATTGGTAGCCATTGTTTTGGTTGCCGGCATCTCTTTCCTGTTCACCACAGTAGCAGCTAACGCCATTGCGATTGTTGGTACTAATCCGGTTTCGGGAATGACATTGATGACGCTGATTTTGGCTTCCGTAGTGATGGTAGCTGTCGGACTGAAAGGTCCTTCAGGCATGGTTGCCGCATTGGTAATGGGTGGTGTAGTATGTACCGCACTGTCGATGGCAGGAGGTTTTATCACCGACTTGAAGATTGGTTACTGGCTCGGAAGCACGCCTGCCAAACAGGAAACATGGAAGTTCTTGGGAACAATCGTATCGGCTGCAACAGTAGGCGGTGTAATGATTATCCTGAATAAGACATACGGATTTACAAGTGGCGCACTGGCTGCTCCGCAAGCAAATGCGATGGCAGCCGTGATCGAACCACTGATGAGTGGTGTAGGTGCACCCTGGTTGTTATATGGCATTGGGGCTGTCTTAGCAATTATTCTGACTCTTTGTAAAATTCCTGCATTAGCTTTCGCATTGGGTATGTTTATTCCATTGGAACTGAATGTGCCGCTGGTAGTGGGTGGAGCAGTGAATTGGTTTGTTACAACTCGTAGCAAAGATGCATCTCTGAATACGGAAAGAGGTGAAAAAGGAACCTTACTGGCATCCGGTTTCATTGCCGGAGGTGCATTGATGGGAGTAATCAGTGCCGCAATGCGCTTTGGTGGAATCAACCTGGTTAATGAAACATGGTTGAACAATACTTGGTCAGAAGCGTTGGCATTAGGAGCGTATGCCTTATTGATTCTTTACTTTATAAAGGCTTCAATGAAAGTTAAATAAATAATTATGAGGAGACTATTATCCATTATAGTATCGCTTGTAACTGCCATATCATTTGCGCAGCAGCCCGTCGAGCTACCTTTGTGGCCCGACGGTGCTCCCAACTCCAGTGGACTAACCGGAGAAGAGCAGGAAACGCGCCCTCATTTTGTCACGAATGTCACGCATCCCACCCTGACGGTCTACCATCCGGAAAAGCCGAATGGAATGGCTATTATCATGTGTCCCGGAGGCGGGTATCGTGGATTGGGTATGGATGGAGAGGGGTATGATATGGCCCCTTGGTTCTGCGGACAAGGTATTACCTATATGGTATTAAAATACCGGATGCCGAACGGACATTGGGAAGTCCCCGTATCAGACGCCGAACAAGCCATTCGCATGGTACGCCAACATGCCAAAGAATGGAATGTCAATCCTTACAAGGTAGGATTAATGGGAGCCTCTGCGGGAGGGCATTTAACTGCTACACTTGCCACTCACTACAATTCGGAAACACGTCCGGACTTTCAGATATTACTTTATCCGGTAGTTACGATGATGCAAGTCACCCGTGGAAATACAAGAACTGCATTGCTCGGCAAAAATCCCACAATGGAACAGATACAGAAGTTTTCCGCCGAATTGCAAGTAACGCCCGATACTCCACAAGCATTTATCGCTCTTACCTCCGATGACCCTTCCGTAGCACCTTACCACGGAGTAAACTATTACCTTGCTTTACAGAAAAACAAGGTTCCGGCAACTCTCCATGTTTATCCTACCGGAGGACATGGCTGGGGATTTCAGGATCATTTTAAATATAAGCAACAATGGACACAGGAATTGGAGAAATGGTTGCGCGACGGCGTTGTATTCCCGGAAAACCCCGAACCCATGTTACGAATCGGGAAATCTTACCTGGGAACTAAATACGTGGCTAACACATTAGATCAAGACGGAGAAGAATCATTAGTGATCCGGACTGATGCCGTAGATTGCCTCACTTTCGTAGAATACACGTTGGCACAGGCACTCGGCTCTTCCTTTGCCGACAATCTGCAAAAAATACGTTATCGGGACGGCATCATCAACGGTTATCCTTCCCGGTTGCATTATACTTCCGAATGGATAGAGAACGGAATCCGCCACGGATTCCTCACCGATATTACTGCCAAAAACAGTGCGCATACCCAGAAAATCTCTCTTTCGTATATGTCTACCCATCCCAAGCAATATAAAAAATTGGCTGATTCGCCGGAAAATGTACGACAAATGGCCGAATATGAAAAAGCAATCTCCGGAAAAGTCGTACATTGGTTGCCGAAAAGCGAACTGCCGGAAGCCGGATTGCCCTGGATCATGAATGGAGACATTATTGCTATTACAACGAAGATGCCCGGACTGGACATTGCTCATGTGGGAATAGCAGAATATAAAGAGGGAAAACTGCACCTGCTGCACGCTTCTTCTACATTGGGAAAAGTAGTTGTCAGCGACGAACCTCTCAATCACATGCTAAACAACAATAAATCGTGGACAGGCATACGTGTTGTCCGGATGTCTCACTCTAAAAATAACTGATTATGAAACGAGTAAAACATTTCCTTCTCGCCTCGTGCTTATTCCCCACTTTGCTGGGAGCACAAGAAATGGCAAGCGCCTATTTTCTGGAACTTACTCCAGACGCCCAATCGGCAGGTATGGCAGGTACAGGATTAGCTACCACCGATAACGGTAGTACAGCTATTTTTCATAATGCTTCTACCATCGCTTTCTCACAAGAAGTGATGGGTGCGAGTTATTCATACGCTAAGATCAACCAAGATTATGCGCTACATAGCGCCTCTCTTTTCTACCGGATCGGAAGGGAAGGCATACATGGATTTGCTGTAGGTTTCCGGCATTTCAAAGATCCCAAGGTGCTCGATTACCGCCCTCACGTATGGGACTTAGAAGCTGCTTATTTCAGAAATGTAGCCAAAAATCTGTCTCTTTCATTAACGTTCAGATACCTGCAAGCCAAAGCCGCGGAAAGCGCAGACAGCAAGAATAGCGTTTGTCTGGACTTCGGCGCGACCTACTATCGCAATATGGCTCTATTGGACGAAATGGCTTCCTGGAGCATTGGTTTCCAAGCTGCCAACTTAGGCAAAAAGCTGGACGGACAAAAGTTACCCGCCAGATTAGGATTGGGAGGTACAATCGACCTGCCATTCAGCATAGAAAACCGTTTGCAGGTGGCTCTCGACTTCAACTATCTGCTCCCCTCTGAAATCCGTCATCTCCAGGCTGGCATAGGAGCCGAATATAATTTCCTGAAATATGGTGTTGTCCGTGCGGGATATCATTTCGGAGACAAAGATAAAGGAGTAGGCAACTACGGCACTCTAGGCTGCGGAATAAACTTCTGGCCGATACGTGCAGACTTCTCATACGCCTTGGCTGATAAAGATTGCTTTATGCGCCGCACCTGGCAACTGGGAGTTGGAATAGTTTTCTAAGCTCCTCTTCGAGGCGTTGCTTCACTTCGTCCATCGGCACATCATGCTTTAATTCCTGACGAAGAGAAGTGACGCCTTTATCTATAAATCCGCAAGGGTGGATATAACTGAAATAACGTAAATCGGTATTCACATTCAGAGCCAGTCCATGCATCGTGACATAATGACTGCTTCTCACTCCGATAGCACAAATCTTACGCGCACGAGGCGTATCACCTTCCAACCAGACACCTGTCGCTTTCTCCAAACGTCCGGCTTCAATGCCATAAGAAGCACATACCCGAATCACCGCTTCTTCCAGCAAATGAACGTACTCTTTCAATCCTAACTGAAATTCTTCCAGGTTTAATATCGGATAGCATACCAGTTGTCCCGGACCATGATAAGTAATGTCCCCTCCCCGATCAATATGATAAAGGGTGGCATCAATTGCTTTCAGTTGTTCATCACTCAACAACATATTATTTTCTTTCCCGCTACGTCCTAATGTATAAACATGGGGATGTTCGCACATCACAATACGGTTTTCATAACTCTCGCCCTGAACTTTTGCCCGGACAATGTTATCAAACCATTCTGTTTGCCGTTGCCATGCTTCGGCGTATGGTATCAAATTCCAATCAATAAAAACTGTTTTCATAAAAACAAAGGTAAGAAATAAAAAGAAAATGCGTACATTTGTTGGCCTAATATAACACACACAACTATGAAAATGGACTTTCCACAGGTAGACTTGCCTACCGAAGTATTAGCATGGACGAATGTAACAGAAGACATTCTCAATATTTACAAGCAATCTTGTCGGTTGCAAGCATGTATTGTTGCCATCTGTACCGAAGGTTCGATGAAAGCCTCCATCAATCTGCTTGATTACGAAATTCACCCCAATGACTTAATAACATTATTGCCGGGAACAATCATTCAGTTTCGGGAGAGAACAGAAAAAGTATGCCTTTGTTTTGCCGGCTTCTCTGCTCATTGTGCCGGACGGATCAATCTCATGAAGAATATTGGTAACGCATATCCCAAACTGATAGAACAGCCGGTAGTTCCTCTTAATGAAGAAGTAGCCAGTTATCTGAAAGACTATTTTGCTCTATTATCACGGGCCAGTTGCAATGAGAACTTCGAAATGGATTCTGAATTGGTCGAATTGTCTCTTCAGACCATCCTGACAAGCATACGACTGATATATCATAAATTTCCGGGAGAAAACAGCAGTTCGAACCGCAAAAAGGAAATCTGCCGGGAACTGATTCAAGCCATCACCGAGAATTATAAAAATGAACGTCGTGCACAGTTCTACGCAGATAAATTAGGTATATCTCTTCAACATCTAAGCACGACTGTGAGACAAGTGACAGGTAAAAGTGTTTTGGATACCATTGCTTATATCGTTATCATGGATGCTAAAGCCAAACTGAAAGGTACCAATATGACTATCCAAGAGATAGCATATTCTCTAAACTTCCCCAGTGCCTCTTTCTTTGGCAAATATTTCAGAAGATATGTAGGAATGACACCATTGGACTTTAGAAACAGATAATTTTCACGAAGAACGATAGAAAACATAAATGGTGAGTTGTAAAACAATGAACGGTGAATAAATTGCGTATTATCCGCAAAGTATTCACCGTCTATTATTTACATTCGCTGTTCATAAATAACAGCTTGCCATTCATCGTTTACAGCTTACAGGTTCCTGTCTTTTATAGTTCATTTCTCATTTTCGTCCCAAGCTCAACGAATTGAGCACTACGCTCACGCTGGAAAACGCCATTGCGGCACTTGCCAGCATCGGATTCAACAGCAAACCATTCAGCGGGAACAAGATACCGGCAGCAATTGGAATACCGATCAGGTTGTAAATAAACGCCCAGAAAAGATTCTGATGAATCAGTTTGACCGTCTGCTTTGACAACTGGAAGGCTTTAGGAAGCAGCAACAAGTCCGATGTCATCAAAGTCACCATAGCCACGTCCATAGCAATATCAGTTCCTTTTCCCATAGCAATGCTGACGTCAGCCAATGCCAGTGCCTGCGAATCATTGATACCATCGCCCACCATCGCAACCTTCTTTCCCTGCATTTGAAGCTCACGCACAAATTCGGCCTTATCGTCCGGTAGAGCGTCGGCAACAAAACGTTCGATTCCTAAACGGGAAGAAACGGCTAATGCAGTCCGTTGCCCGTCACCCGTCAGCATACAGATGTCAATCCCTTGACGTTTCAGTTCCTTCACTGCTTCGGCAGAAGTAGCCTTTATCGGGTCGGAAACAGCAATGATAGCCAACAACTCGTTTTCACGTCCAAAGTAAATGATGCCGTTACCGTCCGATTCATAGTGAACCAGCATTTCAGCCATCACATCACTTACTGTCGCACTGAAATCTTTTAGGAGTTTATGACTGCCTACCCAGTAAGTATGTCCCTCATACGAGGCTTTAATTCCTTTTCCCGTAATGCTTTCAAAGCTATCCAACACGGCAGGTTTTATTTTTTCTTCGTCCTGAAGCGCAGAGACAATAGCGCCGGCAAGCGGATGCTCCGATTTCATTTCCGCAGCTAAAAGTACATCTTTGAAATGTGGTTCCTGCGACTGCGCCCATAACCATCCGGTAGCTGTAGGATGCCCTTCAGTCAGTGTTCCCGTCTTATCCAGTACAACGACATCTACTTTGCGCATTTGTTCCAAAGCCACTGCATCTTTAATCAGAATATGCTGGCTGGCAGCTTTGCCTATACCCACCATCAATGCAGTAGGTGTAGCAAGTCCCAAAGCACATGGACAAGCAATGACAAGAACAGAAACAGCCGACAAAATACCATAAGAGATATATTCACTACCACCAATGGCGACCCACAATACAAATGTCAGAATAGCAATGCCCAACACGACAGGTACAAAAATCCCCGTAATACGATCGACAATGCGTTGCACGGGAGCTTTGCTGCCCTGTGCTTCCTGCACCATAGCGATAATACGGGCAAGCACGGTTTCGCTGCCTACCTGTGCGGCACGAATGATAAATGAACCACGCTGGTTGATCGTTCCTGCCAATACCTTATCACCTTTCTTCTTTTCTACCGGAACCGGTTCACCGCTAATCATACTCTCATCGACATACGAGTCGCCTTCGGAAAGCTGACCGTCCACAGGTATTTGCTCTCCCGGACGTACAACCACCAAATCACCTACCTGAAGTTTTTCAATCAAGATCTCCTCCTCCACTCCATTGCGCAGAACACGAGCCGCTTTAGGCTGCATTCCCATCAACTTACGAATGGCTGTTGAGGTATTTCCTTTGGCACGTTCCTCCATCAACTTTCCGGTAAGAACGAAAGCGATAATCACCGCAGAAGCCTCATAATAGACATGCGGTTCCAATCCGCGGTCATACCAGAATTCGGGAAAGAAAGTGTTGAACAGACTGAACAGAAAAGCAATGGAAGTACTAAGCGCAACCAAAGTATCCATATTACTCCGTCCTAATTTAGCCTGTTTCCAGGCTCCGGTGAAGAAACCACCTCCGAAAAAGACCATAACAGGGATAGCAAGTACCATTTGAATCTCATTAGAATATGGCACATGCATCAGTATCATGGAATATACCAATAACGGTACTACCAAAATCCACGCACCAATCACCTTCCACTTCAAACGAGTGTAACGCTTATGCTGTTCCTCTTCCCGGCGTTCTTCTTTGTGGGCTTCTTCCACAATCAGATCATAACCTGCCGCAAGCACAGCCGCACGAATCTCTCCGGGAGTCAGCTGCTCTTTCTCATAAGAAACGGTCAATGTATTGGTAGCAAAATTAACGGAAGCCTCAATGACTCCCGGCAATTTTTTTACTGTTTTTTCTACATTATTGGCACATCCTGCACAATGCATATTAAGCACAGGAAATGCCTTTTTTGTTGTGTTACCCATATAATTATTGTTTACGGTCTTCCCCTCCTCTCAAAAAGAAGTTGGGGAAGAACCCTTGTTTGTTTATAGAAACAAGCTAATACAGGTATTTGTTCAATTACTTCTTATCAGCCTTCTGATCGTCTTTCTTTGTTTCTTTTACAAATTCGGCTTCATAACTGAACTTATTAAATCCTGCCTGCAACTTCTTTACATTCGTTTTTTCAGCGTCATACGTAATGGTTACCATTTTCGTTTTTACTTCGGTCGAAATATCCTTCAGCCCTTTCTCAAAACGCATATTGTCCTTTACTTTCTTTTCGCATTTCTCACAGTGCATCTGCGACACTTTAAATACAACAACACGAATATCTTTTGCCAATACAGCTGTTACACTCAAAAGAGCCACCACGCAAGTGGCCATCCATCTTTTTGTTCTCATTTTTCTTATCAGTTTAAAATTAATATTCTTTATTATGCGATCGTTTCTTTCATTCGCTATTTCCTGCTTTTACTCACTATTTCTAGCTAAGTTAAAACGTATTCCGATATATCCTTTTGCTCCGTGCACCGGTCCCCAAATCATGGTAGAATCAAAGTTGTTCCCCCAGGGATTTGCCGCATCGATAATCGGATTCTTTTGTTTGAAATTTGTCAGGTTCTCGCCTCCTAGGTAGATAGACCAACGACGGAAGTAACGGGTCACCTGTAAACTCAACTGTTCAAAACTGCCATAACGACGTTCCCAAGACAACTGTCCGTCTCCCAACTCATAAGGAGTAGGCATCCTGCCACCGCCATTCAGTTGCAGTGTAGCGTCAAACTGCCATATTCCCAGCAGAGTTTGGTAAGAAGCCGTGAGTAGTCCTTTATATTTGCTGGTCAGCGGTTTCTCCATTCGTTCACCTTTGTAGGTCGTTTTTGCATCCGTGAGCCGGTAAGCACCTGTCAGGGTGAATCCTTTGAAAAAAGGATAACTTGCTTCCACCTGGAACACATGCGAATAAGAACGTCCATCCAAATTGTAGAAAGCTACTTCATGAGGGTTGCTATCCATGTCGACTATCACTTGTTTCAGGAAATCCGTATAATAGTATTCCGCATTCACATTCAGCGTTTTGCCGAATATAGGGATATAAGTAGAGACGCTGGCACCGTAGTTCCACGCTTCTTCCATATCCAGGTTCTTTGCTATTTCCACCTTACGACTGCTGGAAAGCAGGTAGTTGTTTTCTGCCAACACATGATTGGTACGGTACCCTTTTCCGGCAGAAAGACGGAAATTCACATATTCATTCGGATTGTATTTAAGATGCGCACGCGGAGTCACGAAGAAACCATGTTCGTTACTGTAATCACCACGCAGACCGGCCATTACCATCCATTTATCATTCAGGTTCAACGTATATTGCACGTAAGCACCGGGAACAGCTTCCTTTTCAAAGGCTTTGAGAGGATTGTCCGTCGTATTTTCCAAACGGTAATGTTGGTCATAAGCGTCATAATTGAAGCTCAATCCAGCGGAGAAACTATTTTGCGGATTAAATTCCGTTTCAAACATCAGCGAAGCATAGACGTTGGTTTGATCCACATTATACAGTTTGCGTCCATACGTAGCATCCTGATTGTGTAAAGTGGTGGAAAGAATCAAAGCCAGGTTCGTATTCTTCTCCTTATTAAAGATATAGGCATTCTTGGTGAAGAATTCATAGCGCTCCGTATCGATCCCTACTTTATACAGGTCACCGGAGTGCATTGTCCCTCCGTGATTGACCTGTCCGCTGGTACGTGTTTCAGAAAGGGCTTTGATACCTGCCTGGAAAACATAATGGTCGCCCATGTATGCCCACCGGTTCCACACATTATACTGTTCTACCTGCGGAATATCCACAAATCCGTCATCGTTGCCATCATGCGCCTTGGTCTCATTTTCGTAATGCACCAGCAGAGAAGTGCTCCATCGTTTGGAAAGTTTCAATGTAGCGTCCGCATTGGCTTCATACCGGTTGGTAGTGCTTGCAAAAAGATTGGCAGACACCCAGTCAGCTTCCGGCAACTGCGGTTTCTTAAATTCTACGTTTATCTGTCCTGTGATGGCTTCATAACCATTCTTCACCGAAGATGTTCCTTTGGAAACCTGTATACTCTGCATCCACGGACCGGGGACATATCCCAATCCATAAGGAGCGGCGGCTCCCCGATAATTCGGAATGTTCTCCGTCAACATCTGCACATAGGTGCCGGACAGCCCCAACAATTTAATTTGTTTGGCTCCTGTTGCCGCATCGGAATAACTCACATCTACTGAAGGGTTCGTCACAAAACTTTCACCCAGATTACAACAAGCGGCTCTACTCAATTCGGCACTGCTTATCATGTCTTCGTTCATCACGCTACTGCGCAATTTCATCGTTCCCAGTTTACGAGTGACAATATTTACTTCATTCAGTTCCACTCCATCACGAAGCACAATATCCAGTTGTTGATTTTTACTGCTCACATGAATCGTGTCATTCTGAAAACCGATAAAGCTGACAATCAGCATGTGGCTTTTGGAAGGTTTAGTGATAGAAAAACTACCATCCTCTTTGGTTGTCACTCCTTGTCCTGTATTCATCCAGAACACATTGGCACCCGGAATAGCCTCCCCGGTACTATCTTTCACTGTTCCCCGTACTTGCGCATATATATTGCCGGCAAATAACAGGAACAGTCCTATTATCATATATTTCATTCTTTCTAAAGTTACTTTCGAGATACAAAATTAATTCATTTCTCATGCAACTTAGTTGCATTCAGTGCTGCTTTACTTTCATGTTCTATTGAAAGCAAAGGATTAAATAAGAAAGAAATAGTGGCTAAATAATGTAGGTGGAATATAACGCCAGCTTCTGCCTCGAGCAGAGAGGTGGCGGAGAGGTCAGACTATCAAATTCTACCGGTTTATCCGCATAGGTCGGAGTCAGCAGATAGCAGAAATGCTCACATAAAAGATCGACTGCCAAAACTGATACGGTCAGTTCCGTAGAGTGTTTCATCAGGTCGAGCTTATAAATCGTAACCGTACAACCTTTTTCTTTGCAGTTTTTCTTTGAATCGCAAGTATGAGACTTTTTACACTTCGGACAGCCTGAATCACAGCAACTCTGCACTGTCTCACAACGGGCACAGCAATAACGCACAATAGAGACTCCGCCTCCTGAATAGATAATCAGGAGAGAAAGGATAAGTGCTGTTATGTAGGCTAGTTTTTTCATTTCAGAGGACAAAGATAAGAATAAAAACAGATTTTCCTATAATTTTTCGTAATTAAGATTCAATCAATCCGATACAGACACATTCTCTTTCCTTTATTTGGCTATTTTAGAGTCATATCAGCACTATTAACTCTTTTTACTCAACAATAAAACCTATCTTTGCCCCAATAAATTCTCTGATTTTTAAGTAAACGCTATGCTTACATATTTACTCATCATTATCACTCTTTATCTGGCAGGTAATGCCTACATATTTATCAGAGCAAAGCAAGCTCTGAAAGTTAAATCTCTCGGAGTAAAAATATTCCTGACCGTTTTATTCTGGATATGTGCTTTATCCTTTTTCGGCACGATGCTAACTCGTAACCTTGAGATGCCTGTCTTTATCTCCCATTCAATGTACACCATTGGAACAAGTTGGTTGATATTTACTCTATACATGGCATTATTCTTGCTTTTGTTTGATATCTTGAAATTATTCAAAGTTGTCTACAAATATAGGTTCTATCTGTCTTTAGTGTTCACGTTGGGATTGCTGGGATGTGGGGTATATAACTATCATCACCCGGAAACCAATGTAGTCAGCATTTTAACCAATAAACGATATGAAGATACTCCCCAAGCAATTAAAATCGTCGCAATCAGCGATGTTCACTTGGGAAATGGCACAGGGAAAGCCGCATTAAAAAAATATGTGGAAATGATAAATGCGCAGCATCCCGACCTGATACTGATTAGTGGTGACTTGATTGATAATAGCGTCGTACCTCTTTATACAGAGAATATGGCGGAAGAATTAGCTAACTTGAAAGCTCCTATGGGTATCTATATGGTTCTCGGCAATCACGAATACATTAGCGGTATCGATGAAAGTATCCGATATATTAAAAGCACTCAAATACAATTATTGCGCGATTCAGTAGTTACACTTCCCAACGGCATACAACTGATAGGACGTGATGACCGTCATAACCGCAAGCGTCATTCCCTGCAAGAGTTAATGGTGAATATCGATAAAAGCAAACCTATCATTTTATTGGATCATCAACCTTTTGATTTGGAAAAAACGGAAGCTGCCGGCATCGACCTGCAATTCAGTGGGCATACACACCACGGACAAATATGGCCTATTAATTGGGTGACCGATTATATCTTCGAGCAAAGCCACGGTTATCGCCAATGGGGAAACAGTCACGTGTATGTATCTTCCGGATTGTCTCTTTGGGGACCACCCTTCAGAATAGGAACGCATAGTGAAATGGTTATTTTCAATTTTCAATGAATATTATGCAGTTTTGTCACATATGTTACAGTTTCCAAGCAATCTCTGCCCTATCTTTGCAGAAAAAAGATTATGGAACAATTACATGCTCATGAAGTCCTCCACATGATGGAAGGAAATAGCTACTCGGAATCATCATTGCGGGAAGCAATCATTAAGAAGTTTGGCTCACAGCAACGTTTTTATGCTTGCTCGGCAGAAAACATGGATGTAGATACCCTTATCGAATTTCTGAAAATGAAAGGGAAATTTATGCCTGTTGAAGATGGATTCACAGTAGATATCACTAAAGTTTGCAAGCATTGATTGGCGGATAATATCCGCCAATCCCATTTTTGGGGATAAATAGCTGCATTTTTTTCTGTTTTTATTAGCCCGATTCACGAATTTCATCTATATTTGTCAATAGTGAATGATAAAACAAATGTTGAATTTATAGAAAAAACGGGTATGAAAAAACAATATGTCAGTCTGCTTGCAATTATACTTTCGGTAAGCGGCTTTTTGTTTTCTTGTCATGACAAGATGAACAAAAACACAGGTGCGTTACAGTTTGATAGCATTCAAGTGAATGAGACAGCACACCTCTTCAGTGATACAGCCAAACCGGCCTGCAATATCATTATAAATTTTGCTTATCCGGTAAAATCATCGGATGATATGCTGAAAGACAGTTTGAATTCTTATTTCATTTCGGCCTGCTTCGGTGATAAATACATCAGCGAAAAGCCGGAAGAAGTTGTAAAGCAATATACCGAGAACTATATCAGCGAATACCGCCGCGACCTCGAACCGATGTATGCCGAGGACGAGAAAGACAAAGAAGACGAATCTTCCATCGGAGCTTGGTATTCTTATTATAAAGGTATAGAGAGCCACGTACAACTGTATGATAAAGACCTGCTTGTATATCGTATCGACTACAACGAATATACCGGAGGTGCACATGGCATTTACATGGCTACTTTCCTGAACATGGACCTCACCCTGATGCGCCCGCTCCGTCTTGATGATATTTTTGTCGGAGACTACAAAGACGCATTGACCGACCTGATCTGGAACCAGCTCATGGCGGACAATAAAGTGAACACTCACGAAGCATTGGAAGATATGGGATATGCTTCCACCGGAGACATCGCTCCGACAGAAAATTTCTATCTAAGCAAAGAAGGAATCACCTTCTATTATAATGTATACGATATCACTCCTTATTCTATGGGACCTGTAAAGGTAACAATCCCATTTTCTATGATGGAGCATTTACTAGGCAGTAACCCAATTCTGGGAGAACTGAAAAATTAAATTTCATAAAAAGCTGAACACCAATGAATATCCTATTGTTATCACTCCCGTGTGACAGAATAGGATATTCATCCATATCTATCATTCAAAACTTATAACTCAAAACTCAAACAGTGGAAATCATACTGAAATATTTTCCTGATCTGACGGAAGAGCAGCGCAAACAGTTTGCAGCTCTATACGACCTCTACATTGACTGGAATTCTAAAATCAACGTAATCTCCCGCAAGGACATCGAGAATTTATATGAGCATCACGTGCTCCATTCGTTAGGCATTGCCAAAACAATCCAATTTCGCCCCGGAACCAGCATTATGGACCTGGGTACAGGAGGAGGTTTCCCCGGTATTCCTTTAGCCATCTTATTTCCCGAAGTAACATTTCACCTCGTGGACAGTATCGGCAAAAAAGTACGGGTAGCAACCGAAGTGGCAAACGCTATCGGACTGAAAAATGTAACATTCCGTCATGCCCGCGCAGAAGAGGAGAAACGAACGTTCGACTTTGTTGTCAGCCGTGCCGTAATGCCTTTGGCGGATTTGATTAAGATTATCAAAAAGAATATCTCTTCAAAACAACAGAATGCATTACCCAACGGACTGATCTGCCTCAAAGGTGGCGAGCTGGAGCATGAAACGATGCCGTTCAAGCATAAAACGGTCATTCATAACTTGAGCGATAGTTTCGAAGAAGAGTTCTTTCAAACTAAGAAAGTGGTATATGTTCCGATTTAAACAAGACTATATGTTCTGATAGATGATAAATCATAAAGAAACCATGAAAATAAAGAGATTTGAATTTAATATGTTTCCCGTAAACTGCTACGTATTATGGGATGACACTAAAGAAGCAGTCGTAATCGATCCCGGCTGTTTTTATGAAGAGGAAAAGCAGGCTCTGAAAAAGTTCATTCTTACCAATGAGCTGAATGTAAAGCATTTGCTGAATACTCATTTGCACCTGGATCATATCTTCGGAAATCCGTTCATGCTGAAAGAATTCGGATTATCGGCAGAAGCAAACAAAGCGGATGAGTACTGGATTGACGAAGCACCGAAACAAAGCAGAATGTTTGGTTTTCAGTTGCAGGAAGAGCCTGTACCACTGGGCAAATACCTGCATGACGGAGATATTATCACTTTCGGACATACCAAACTGGAAGCGATACACGTGCCCGGACATTCACCCGGTAGCTTGGTGTACTATTGCAAGGAAGACAACTGCATGTTCTCCGGCGATGTCCTGTTTCAGGGTAGCATCGGTCGTGCCGATCTCACAGGAGGCAACTTCGATGAACTGATAGAGCACATTTGCAGCCGTCTGTTTGTTCTTCCCAACGAAACTGTCGTTTACCCCGGACACGGTGCTCCTACGACGATCGGAATGGAAAAAGCTGAAAACCCATTTTTTAGATAAGAGAAGATTTAATGAGTTATGAATTCTGATTTATGATTTATGATTTGCCGTGCGGATGAAGTAGGTGTTGCGGCTGATTGAGGTTTATAAATCGGGAAAACATAAGAAAGCATAAATCAGAACTCATAATTCATAAATCATAAATCATAAATCATTAAGACATGAAAACCGATTTGTTAGCTAGCCGTCACATCGGCATCAATGAACAAGACACAGCCCTGATGCTCCGCAAAATTGGCGTGAACTCACTGGACGAACTGATTGATAAAACAATTCCCGCCAATATACGGCTGAAAGAGCCGCTGGCATTGACTAGTCCGCTGACGGAATACGAATTTGGAAAACATATCGCCGAACTGGCAAATAAAAATAAACTATATACTACGTATATCGGTTTGGGATGGTACAACACGATTACCCCGGCTGTTATCCAGCGGAATGTATTCGAAAACCCGGTATGGTACACTTCTTACACTCCTTATCAGACAGAAGTGTCGCAAGGACGCCTGGAAGCGTTGATGAATTTTCAGACAGCCGTATGCGACCTTACTGCCATGCCACTTGCCAACTGTTCACTTCTGGACGAAGCAACTGCCGCTGCCGAAGCCGTGAGCATGATGTATGCCATACGTTCCCGTGCGCAACAGAAAGCCAATGCGAACGTAGTTTTTGTAGACGAGAATATTTTCCCACAAACATTGGCTGTTATGACTACACGCGCCGTGCCGCAAGGCATCGAACTGCGTGTAGGTAAATATAAGGATTTTGAACCTTCACCGGAAGTGTTTGCCTGCGTTCTACAATATCCAAACTCGAATGGAAACGCAGAGGATTATTCCGAATTTACAGAAAAAGCTCATGCCGCAGATTGCAAGGTAGCTGTCGCCGCAGATATTTTGAGTCTTGCCCTGCTGACTCCTCCGGGAGAATGGGGAGCAGATATTGTATTCGGAACCACACAACGTTTGGGTACTCCAATGTTCTATGGTGGTCCGTCGGCTGCTTTCTTTGCTACCAGAGACGAATACAAACGGAATATGCCGGGACGAATCATCGGATGGTCTAAAGATAAATATGGCAAACTTTGCTATCGGATGGCTTTACAGACACGTGAGCAGCATATCAAGCGGGAAAAAGCAACTTCAAACATTTGTACCGCACAAGCATTATTAGCTACCATGGCAGGCTTTTACGCTGTTTATCACGGCCAGGAGGGTATCACCACAATTGCGTCGCGCATCCACAGTATCACTGTATTTCTTGAAAAGCAACTGAAGAAATGTGGATACACACAAGTCAACGCTCAATATTTTGACACCTTACGTTTTGAGTTGCCCGAACACGTTTCGGCACAACAAATCCGTACCATAGCGCTTAGTAAAGAAGTAAATCTGCGTTATTATGAAAATGGTGATGTCGGTTTCAGTATTGATGAAACAACAGATGTGGCAGCCGCCAATGTATTGCTCTCTATCTTTGCCATCGCTGCCGGAAAAGATTATCAGAAAGTAGACGATATTCCGGAAAAAAGCAGTATCGACAAGGCTTTGAAACGGACAACTCCTTTCCTGACGCACGAAGTATTCAGCAAATATCACACGGAAACAGAGATGATGCGTTATATCAAACGTTTGGATCGCAAAGATATTTCGCTTGCACAATCGATGATTTCTCTCGGTTCATGCACCATGAAGCTGAATGCAGCTGCGGAAATGTTGCCTTTAAGTCGTCCCGAATTTATGGGTATGCACCCGCTGGTTCCGGAAGATCAGGCAGAAGGATATCGGGAATTAATTAAGAATTTAAGTGAAGATCTGAAAGTTATCACCGGATTTGCAGGGGTGAGCCTGCAACCCAATTCGGGTGCTGCGGGAGAATATGCAGGACTTCGTGTAATCCGTGCTTATCTCGAAAGTATCGGTCAGGGACATCGGAACAAAGTCCTGATTCCGGCTTCAGCTCACGGAACAAATCCTGCGTCAGCTATACAGGCCGGATTTGTGACTGTCACCTGTGCATGCGACGAACAAGGAAATGTAGAAATGGATGACCTGCGTGCCAAGGCTGAAGAAAATAAGGATGAATTGGCAGCGCTGATGATTACTTATCCTTCTACACATGGTATCTTCGAAACAGAAATAAAGGAAATTTGCGACATCATTCATGCCTGTGGCGCACAAGTATATATGGATGGAGCCAATATGAATGCCCAAGTGGGATTGACCAATCCGGGATTCATCGGTGCAGATGTCTGCCACTTGAATCTTCATAAAACATTCGCTTCCCCTCATGGTGGCGGAGGTCCGGGAGTAGGTCCTATCTGTGTGGCCGAACATCTGGTTCCTTTCCTTCCCGGACATGGAATCTTCGGCAATTCGCAGAATCAAGTATCAGCTGCCCCATTCGGTAGTGCAGGTATTTTGCCTATCACGTATGGATATATCCGCATGATGGGTGCAGAGGGATTGACGCAGGCTACTAAGATCGCCATCCTGAATGCTAATTATCTGGCTACTTGTCTGAAAGATACGTATGGAGTTGTCTATCGGGGAGCCAATGGTTTCGTAGGACACGAGATGATTCTGGAGTGTAGGAAAGTACATGAAGAAGCAGGCATCTCGGAAAATGATATTGCCAAACGTTTGATGGACTATGGTTATCATGCTCCTACCCTCTCCTTCCCTGTTCACGGTACATTGATGATTGAACCGACAGAAAGCGAGAGTTTGGCAGAACTGGACAATTTCGTAGATGTCATGCTGAATATCTGGAAGGAGATTCAGGAAGTGAAGAATGGCGAAGCTGATAAGGATGATAATGTGTTGATTAATGCTCCGCATCCGGAATACGAGATTGTTAGTGATCGTTGGGAACATTCGTACACACGCGAAAAAGCGGCTTATCCGATAGAAAGTGTACGTGATAACAAATTCTGGGTCAATGTAGCTCGTGTAGATAACACATTGGGAGACCGTAAGTTACTACCAACTCGTTATGGCACTTTTGAATAAAGGTGATTTATTGTAGAAATCAATTCATTAGAAAAGATTTTTAGAAGCGTCTCAATAAGAAATAATCCCGGGGTTCAATGAATGTAAGCCCTAGGATTATTTTTATCAGCCCAAGACTGAATAAACAAAAGCCCTGGGGATGCATCAATTATCCCCAAGGCTCATATTTCGTGATATGGAATGTTAATCCAACTACAATTCTGAATATTTTTTCTACTTGACAATTGTTACCGTATCAGCTTTCACCTTTTTCTCTTTCATCGGAATCTTCGAATCAGCATACCCCAAAGCTACGCAACCATAGACTTTATGATTGGCAGGAACACCTAAAGAGGTAATATATTCACGAACTTCAGGATCATCACACGTTGTGCCCAACTGGTTGATCCAGCAAGAGCCGATTCCTAAAGAATGGGCAGCCAGAAACATATTTTCTATTGCACAAGCACAATCCATACCAGCCCACCATTGTGTAGGTTCATTGGATACAATCACCAAAGTCGGAGCATGATAATAACAACAATAGGTCTTGCTATGTCCACGCTCTTGCAAACGGGAATCATCGCTTTTTGCAAAAGCTCCTTTAATGCGTTCATTCAGTTCTGTCAATTTATCTACATTTTGAATAGCAGTAAAGTGCCATGTTTCCAAATGCATTCCACTGGGTGCATAAGTTGCAGCTTCCAGAATAGCCTGCAAATCTTCTTCTGAAACTTGCTGACTAGTATAAGCCCGTACACTACGACGTGCTTTAATGTTCTCTAAAACTTCATTCGTTTTCATGAATAACAAGTTTTTTATATATATCGAATCAAAATTTCACCACAGAATTCTAATTTATCATTTACCTTTTAACTAGCCCAATCTTTGCATTCAGTTTGAAATAATAGACTCCATTCTCTCTCTCCAAAAATCCGTATTTATCCTTCTCCAAAGATCCTTTTTCCAAACGGGTATTTTGAAACAAAAAGTCTTCCATTACTTGCTTTTCTGATTTATGATAACAGAGCACCTCTCCACTTCCGCCCACCAACAGAATACCTTCCACAGCCGAATCCAATCCATTATAAATCTTTGCGGGACGCATACCTAAAGCTAATGCCATCAAGAACTGCTTCATCTTAAACTCATAAAACTTATGCTTGTTTATCAGTTCATCTTTAATCTTTAACGGATTCATTTGTTTGATAACTTCCGTCAGCTCACTAATCCGAGAGATACCATCCAAATGCATAATACGAACCATTTCTGTCAAAACACGTGGAAAATGCAGGTCAATCATTAGAAGATTGCTACGGAATACCCGGTCGGCTACATCAGAATATTTAAGTACACCTCCCAATCGTTCGATCATCATCATTCGCTCGGCAACCTCATTGGGAGATTCAGGCAAAGCATTGATTTTATTCACTGTAGGAGTGGCAAATTTGACTCCACTCTGTTCCAGTTTTAGATTTGCAGCACGTCCTCCGTCCAGTAACGGATTCATTACACCCAACCGTGAACGAACATTAAAACCTCTCAACGGAGCTTCCGGATGCCAAAATGCAATAGAGAAATCAGTACGATCTTCTGTTTTTGCTTCCAAATCGAAAATGGCAGCTTCATCTAAAAACTCTTCTACTCCTTCCGGAGAGGTTACGTCATCTTCCGAAGAAGATTTCACAGCCCGCAATATCAAATCAGCTACAATACCAAAGTCTTCGCGAGGCATGAATTTAGTTCCGCTCTCTGCTTCTATACGAATCGTATCTTCCTCAATATAATATTGACGTGTTCCATCATGTTCTTCCCGTTGAATCATTGCAATAGGCCAAGATGTTTCTCCCGCCTTTGCGTCTGCTGTGCCTAGCACTACTTTTCCGTCTGTCAGGAGACGAAAGAAAGAATAGAGTTCGCACCATTCTTTTTTGGTTGCTTCGAATGCCATATATCTTTGTTCTTCTTTATTTTACTAATGTTCTTTTTATCCTAATTTCACTAAGAAATTTCTATCTTCACAATGAATTGCTTACTGATTAATAACCTGCGGTAAGGTTACAGGCAACGCAACAGGAGGTACTATATGAGTTACTTCCTCCAAAGGAGGAAGCTTGCCTACTTGTGCAAACAGGGAGTTTCGAATCCATTCTTTAGGAGTGACTATGATAAATCGTCCCGTCCAGCAACCATCAAAATAGGAAGGATTGCCCGGCTGTTTCTTTATTGGATAGCAGATATTTTCTCCTTTACTCCGCATCTCCGGCGAACGTCCGGGGTCATTTACCCACACATGTTTATCGTCAATGCCACGAAGCACCATCCAGTGCCCTCTCGGACCGGGACGCAAACCACGAACTGCTCCTGTATATCTCACATTCACAAGCACAGGTATACCACGATCAATATAATCTTTCAATACCCGGTAATCTTTCTGCTGAAAATGTTCGGCACTTATCATATTTTCATAATAACGTGTCAAAGAATCAATTTCAAAAGAATAGTATCCTCCCTGCCCTATCGATGTACGACGACGGAAAGGGGCACGTTTTTTCAGAAAGTAGTTACGTTGATACTCAATCAGTTTCTTTTCTGCATCCTGGGCTGTACGTTGTGTATCGGTCGTCATGCCTTTAAAGTAGTCAAAGACCATTAACGAAGAAGCCAGAGAGCAATGCGAGTAAGGACATCCTGTGATTTTCTGCGAATACCACGGAACAGGGATATTATTAGGAGCGAGCTTTTGAGTCTCCTGTGCTTGTGCTTGCGTCTGAACGCTTATCAAAGCAAAGAAGCTTAAAAACAAATTGAAAATTATATGATATTTATTTCTCATGCAATATTTTAAATATCTTATTTACAATACATTCTCCTCATCAAGAATCCGAGCTGTCTCCACCTTTTCCAAACGAGCACGCAATTTAGGCATCATCGAACGACGAATACGTAACGTCATACTACAATCCATGTCATACGACTGATTGAGAATTTCCGGTTCCTCCTCTTTCACAATGCGCATCACGTCATTCATGAAAGGATACTCAAACATTACCGTCACGTCTTCATCTACCGTTTTTTCTATAATTGTAGCGGCAGCAATAGCTTCAGCAGCGGCAGCCTTGTAAGCCACGATCAATCCGCTTGTCCCTAACTTGATTCCTCCAAAATAACGGACTACTATAATCAGGATATCCGTCAGTTCATTTAAATTTATCTGTCCGAGAATGGGTTTTCCCGCTGTTCCGGAAGGTTCTCCATTGTCATTGGCACGGAAATCCTTTCGTGCAGCTCCCAACATATAGGCATAACATACGTGTCGTGCGTCATAATACTTTTTCTGATACGTTTCAAGATGTATTTTTATCTCATCGAGAGTACGCACAGGAAGGGCTATAGCAATGAACTTGCTTCGTTTTTCCGTATAAATACCTTCGGAAGGTTCAATGATGGTTTTATAAGTATCTTCAGCAGTCATGCTGCAAAGATACGGCTTTAATAAGAAAAGTCAATCTATCGTTTGGAAATATTAATGTTCCACTTATCGATGAGATGTAGCTGGGAATATAAAAATCTTTGTTGGCAGATTTTCATCTACAAGATAGTGACGCTATCCAATAAAAATAGTGACGGTATACCACAAGGATACCGTCACTATCCCGGGCATATACCGTCACTATTTTTTTTATCTTAATCGGGTGTTACATTTATTGATATAGCTTACATCAGCAACGTCTTTTTTGCATCATCCGATAGAATTTCCTAATCCAATTTATGAATTACCAACCCCGAACGAAGTTTAGGTTCAAACCAAGTTGTCTTCGGTGGCATGATATTACCTGTATCTGCAATATCCATCAATTGTTTCATAGATACAGGATAAAGAGCCAGAGCCACTTTCATTTCACCGCTATCCACACGCTTCTTGAGTTCTCCCAATCCACGGATGCCGCCCACAAAATCAATACGCTTGTCCGAACGCAAATCCTTTATACCCAAAATTTCATCCAAAATCAGGTTGGAAGAAATGGTAACATCAAGCACACCAATAGGGTCGTTATCATTGTATGTACCTGTCTTGGCTGTCAGACTGTACCATTTACCACCCAGATAGAGTGAGAAGTTATGTAAGCCGGATGGTTTATAGATATCCGCACCCTTCTCTTCTACTATAAAGTTTTTATCAAGTGCAGCCAGGAATTGCTCGGGAGTCAAACCATTGAGATCTTTCACTACACGATTATAGTCGATGATGGTTAGCTGGTTTGCAGGGAAGCAAACAGCCATGAAGTAATTATATTCTTCATCACCCCGATGATTCGGATTTTGCTTTGCTTTCTCTGCTCCCACTAGTGCAGCAGCGGCAGAACGGTGATGTCCGTCGGCAATATAAAGAGCCGGCATCTTAGCAAATTCGGCAGTAATAGCAGCAATATCCTCATCTTGATCGACAATCCAGAAAGTATGTCCAAAACCATCCCCCGGAGCGATGAAGTCATAAACAGGCTTGTTTGCCGTATACTTCTTGATAATAACATCCAACTTCTCATTATCCGGATAAGCAAAGAAAACAGGCTCAATGTTAGCGTTGTTCACACGGACATGCTTCATACGGTCTTCTTCCTTGTCACGACGGGTAAGCTCATGTTTTTTGATAATCCCATTCATATAATCGGGAACGTATGCACCAACTACCAATCCGTATTGCGTTTTCCCGTTCATCGTTTGGGCATAGATATAATAATTTTCCTTATTATCCTGCACCAACCAACCTTTGTCCTGGAACAGTTGGAAATTCTCGGCAGCTTTAGCATACACTTGTTCGTCGTGTTCGTCCGTACCGACAGGGAAATCTATTTCCGGTTTAATAATATGATAAAGAGACTTTTCGTTACCTTCCGCTTCTGCGCGGGCTTCTTCTGAATTCAATACATCATAAGGACGTGAAGCAACCTGTTCTACGAGGTCTTGCGGAGGACGAATGCCCTTGAAAGGTTTAATTATTGCCATGATATTAGTATTTTATATGTAAAAAATTAAAGCCACAGACTTATTGAAAATCTGTGGCTCAAATATACTACTTATTTCTAAAAGAATCTTATTTGTTTACTCTAAATTTCTCGCAACCATCTTTCAGGAAGCCTACAATTTGTTGAGCGGCAGCAATACCGGCATTGATATTTGCTTCAGCAGTTTGAGCCCCCATCTTCTTTGGAGTTGAGAAATAACGTCCGGCAAATTTCTCTGCAAACTCTGCGTTAGCAGCAGGCATAATATCTGTGATATATTTGAAATCTGCACGATCTTCCATCAATTTAATCAGTTCTGCTTCGTTGATAACTTCCTTACGGGCAGTGTTTACCAACATAGCACCTTTCGGCATATCTTTCAACAGAGCATAATTGATAGAATTTTTCGTTTCGGCAGTTGCCGGAATATGAAGAGATACCACCTGACAAGTCTTATACAGTTCTTCTGCCGAATCAAGTGCTTTCACACCATCTTTTTCGATTACTTCTTTCGGGCAGAATGCGTCGTAAGCATACACTTCCATTCCGAAACCTTTGGCAACACGGGCTACATTACGACCTACGTTTCCATAAGCATGAATACCCAGTTTCTTGCCCATCAATTCTGTACCGGAAGTTCCGTTATAGAAGTTACGGACAGCATATACCATCATACCCAAAGCAAGTTCGGCAACAGCATTAGAGTTTTGTCCCGGAGTGTTCATCACACATACGTTGTGAGCAGTGGCAGCAGCCAGGTCAACGTTGTCATATCCCGCACCGGCACGTACTACGATTTTCAATTCTTTGGCAGCATCAAGCACCTCTGCATCAATAATATCACTACGGATAATGATAGCATTAGCATCTTTCACTGCATCCAGCAATTGAGCCTTATCTGTATATTTCTCAAGTAAAGCAAGCTCGAATCCGGCCGCTTCTATTTCTTTACGGATGCCGTCTACTGCAACTTTAGCAAACGGTTTTTCTGTAGCTACAAGTACTTTCATAATTTAATTCTATTTATAAAGACTCACCACAGATTACGCAGATTTTCACAGATTATAGAATTTAGGAATCTGTGCTAATTCGTGTAATCTGTGGTGAAAATAATATATTAATGAAGTTTTTCAAATTCCTGCATGCAGTCAATCAAAGCTTGTACGCTTTCTTTCGGTAAAGCATTGTAGCAAGATGCACGAAAACCACCCACAGAACGATGTCCTTTGATACCTACCATACCTCTTTCAGTGGCAAACTTCAAGAAGTCAGCTTCAAGGTCTTTGTATTCGGGAGCCATCACGAAACAGATGTTCATGCGTGAACGGTCTTCTTTGGCAGCAGTACCCACGAACATTTTGTTGCGGTCGATTTCAGCATACAACATATCCGCTTTTTCAATGGCACGACGTTCCATTTCTTTCACACCACCTTGTGCTTTGATCCAACGAAGGTTCAGCAATGCAGCATAGATGGGCACTACCGGAGGAGTATTGAACATAGAACCATTATCAATGTGTGTCTGATAATTCAGCATTGACGGAATGTAACGAGAAACCTTACCTACAGCATCATTCTTAACAATAACGAATGTAACACCTGCAGGAGCCAGATTCTTTTGTGCACCACCATAAATACAGATATATTTAGAAACGTCAATCGGACGTGAGAAAATATCAGAAGACATATCGGCAACCATCGGAACCGGAGAATCGAGGTCTTTCTTCAATTCTGTACCGTAAATCGTGTTGTTAGTAGTGATGTGGAAATAATCTGCGTCTGTCGGGATTGTGTAATCTTTTGGGATATAAGTATATGTAGCTTCAGCAGAGGAAGCAACTTCTACAACTTCACCAAACCCTTTAGCTTCTTTCATTGCTTTCTTAGCCCACACACCAGTGTTCAGGTAAGCAGCTTTTTTTTCCAGGAAGTTATAAGGAACCATGCAGAACTCCATACTAGCACCTCCACCCAGGAACAGTACCGAATAGCCTTCGGGGATATTGAGTAATTCCTTGAATAATGCCTCTGCTTCGTCAACCACAGGTTGGAAGTCTTTGGCACGGTGGCTGATTTCCATCAAAGAGAGACCAGAGCCGTTGAAATCTAAAATAGCCTTCGCTGTATCCTCTATCACCTCACGCGGAAGAATGGAAGGTCCTGCATTGAAATTATGCTTTTTCATTTGAAGTTTGTTTTTGGTTTAACAATTTCGTTACTTTTGTCTTTTGACCTTGCGAATTTACGAATTTATTCCCATCGCACAAATCTTTCCTTATAAAAATACTGTTTTAAAGCAGATTTTCCTTTCTTTTTATTGGTTTATACAGGATATATACACCATATTGT